>DATABT010000266.1:0-18831 GCA_036259455.1 Longimicrobium sp.
GACCCCAACCTGTACGAGCGGGCCGCGCATCCCTGCCACAAGGACGCGTTCCTGCCGCCGGGGGAGATGCTGGTGATGCACGTCTCCAACTTTCGCCCCGTGAAGCGCATCGCGGACGTCATCCGCATCTTCGCCCGCATCCACCAGCGCGTGCGCTCCAAGCTCGTCCTCGTCGGAGACGGTCCGGAACGCCCGATCGCCACGGCCGAGGCGGACGCCCTGGGGATCACGGACCGCGTCATCTTCCTGGGCAAGCAGGACTCGGTGGCGGAGCTGCTCACCTGCGCGGACCTGCTGCTCCTTCCCTCGCAGAACGAATCGTTCGGCCTGGTGGCGCTGGAGGCGATGGCCAGCGGCGTTCCGGTCGTCGCCTCGCGCGCGGGTGGTTTGCCGGAGGTGGTGGAGGACGGCGTGACCGGGCACCTGGGCGAGGTGGGCGACGTGGAGTCGATGGCGGAGATGGGCATTTCCATCCTCAGCGACAACAGGCGTTGGCTGGCCATGAGCATCGCCGCGCAGACGGTGGCGGCGGAGCGCTTTGGCGTGGACGTGATCGTGCCCCAGTACGAGCGCTACTACCAGCGCGTGCTGGCGAACGACTCCGCGCCCGCCGCCGAGCCCCTTCTCGCCGCCGCGGGGGACGACTGATGCCGCTCCCTTCCGGCGCGCCGGACCTGATCGACGCCGCCCTGGCGGAGGACGTGGGCCCGGGGGATTTCACCACGTTGTGGACCGTCCCCGCGGAGCGGCGGGCGGAGGCGCGCATCGTCGCCAAGGCCTCGGGCGTGATCGCGGGCTCCGGCGTGGCCGCCGAGGTCTTCCGCCGCGTCGATCCATCCCTGCAAGTGACGGTGGATGCGGCGGACGGGGCCGCCGTGGAGCCGGGCGAGGTGGCCATGACCATTCGCGGATCCGCCCGGTCCATCCTGACGGCGGAGCGGACGGCGCTCAACTTCATGCAGCGCCTCTCCGGCGTGGCCACGGTCACGCGGCGCTACGTGCAGGCGGTGGAGGGGACCGGCGCGCGCGTCATCGACACGCGCAAGACGACGCCGGGGATGCGCGCGCTGGAGAAGGCGGCGGTGGTGGCGGGCGGCGGCGCCAACCACCGCTTGGGCCTGCACGACATGGTGATGATCAAGGACAACCACATCGCGGCGGCGGGCGGGATCACCGCGGCGGTGCAGGCCGTGCGACGGCGGAACGACCGCGGCCTGCGCGTGGAGGTGGAGACGACGCACCTGGACGAGGTGCGCGAGGCGCTTGCCGCCGGCGTGGACCGCATCATGTTCGACAACATGAACGTGCCGCTGATGCACGAGGCCGTGGAGGTGGTCCGCGCCCACCATCCGCGGCCGGAGACGGAGGCGTCCGGCGGGATCACCCTGGAAACCATCCGCGTCTACGCGGAGACGGGCGTGGACTTCATCTCCATCGGCGCGCTGACGCACTCGGCGCCGTCGCTGGACCTGTCACTCCAGCTGCGCGCGGCGGAGTGACGGACGTCTTCACCGACCGCTGGGAGGGCGCCGCGGCGGAGGAGCTGGCCGCGCGCTGGGGCCTTCCGTCGGTCCACCTGTTCGCCCGCGTCCGCTCCACCAACGACGCGGCGCGCGGGCTGGCGGACGGCGGTGCGCCGCACGGCACGCTGGTGCTGGCGGAGGAGCAGACGGCGGGGCGGGGCCGCGGCGGGCGCGCGTGGTCGTCGCCGCCGGGGGTGGGGGTGTGGATGTCGATGGTGGCGCGCCCCGCGTCGCTCCCCGCGCCGGGGCTGCTGCCGCTGCTGGTCGGCCTGGCCGCGGCGGAGGCGATCGATCCGTTCGTGAAGCCGGCGGTGACGCAGGTGAAGTGGCCCAACGACCTGCAGCTGGTGGGGCGCAAGGTCGCCGGCATCCTGTGCGAGGGGAGCTGGGACGGCGCGCGGCCGGGGAGCGTGGTGGTGGGCATCGGCATCAACGTGCTCCACGCGCCGGACGACTTTCCGCCCAAGGTACGCGACACCGCCACCAGCCTGCGCATCGTCGCGGGATGGAGCCCGCCGCGCTCGGACGTGGCCGGCGCCGTCGCCACCGCCATCGCCCGCGCGCTGAGGCATCCGCCGTCGCAGCTGACGGGCTCCATGCTCAGTGGCCTGCGCCGCCGCGACGCGCTGGAAGGCCGCCCCGTCCGCGTCACGGGCGCGCAGGAGACCGCCGGCACCGCGCTCGGCGTGAGCCCCGCCGGCGCCCTCCTCCTCCGCGACGCGGACGGCGTTCTGCGCACGGTCACCTCGGGGACGGTGCGGGTGGCGGGGTAGGACGGCGCGGATTGTGGTCCGGCGGCGATCCGGGCGAATTCCGGCGCGCGTGACCATCACGGGTGGATGGAATCTCGCCCTGGCCACCCCGGGTTGAAACCCGGGGCTAAGACGGCCACAAGCCCCGCCCCGGGCGCGCTGCGCCTGCCCGGCGGGGCTTCAACCCCATTGGCGCTGCGCGCAAACGGCGACATGGCGCCGCATGTGGCCCGCGCGAGCAGGTGAAGCCCCGTTTTGCGAGGAACGAGCAAAGACGGGGGCTCATGGCCGCCATACCCGCGGGCTTCAACCCGGTTTCAACCCGTGCCCCCCCGCGCGGCAGGATTTGGTCTTCCACCTTTCTTTCGCACTCCACCCCATGGACCTGGTTTTCGACGTCGGCAACACGGAGACGGTGATCGGCTGGTTCGAAGACACCACGCTGCGCGGACACTGGCGCGTGTCCACGGACGGCCGGCGCACGGCCGACGAGTACGGGCTGACGATCAAGCAGCTGATGGCGTCCGGCGGCGCCGGCGGTGCGGCGGTGCGCGCGGTGACCATCGGCTCGGTGGTGCCGGCGCTCACGCTCACGCTGGCGGAGGCGTGCCGGCGCTACCTGGGGGTGGAGGCCCGGTCGGTGACGGCGCGCACGTCCCTTCCCATCCGCCTGGACGTGGAGGAGCCGCTGACCGTGGGCGCCGACCGCATCGTCAACACCCTCGCGGCGATGCGGCTGTTCGGCCGCGACACCGTGGTGGTGGACCTGGGGACGGCGACCACGTTCGACTGCATCACCCGCGACGGGGTGTTCATCGGCGGGGTGATCTCGCCGGGGGTCAAGACGGCGGCCAGCAACCTTACGGAGCGCACGGCCAAGCTGCCCCGCGTGGAGCTGGTGCCGCCGCAGCGGGTGATCGGGCGGCGCACCGAGGCGTGCATCCAGAGCGGGGTGTTCTACGGCGCCGTGGACGCCATCGACGGCACCGTCACCCGCATCCGCGAGGAGTGGGGCGCGCACGACCTGCTCGTCGTGGCCACGGGCGGGCTGGCGGAGCTCATCGGACCCCACTGCCGCACGGTGCAGCAGATCGAGCCGTTCCTGACGCTCTACGGCCTGGAATTCGCGCGCGAGCACCTGGCCGGCGCGAGCTGACCGCCTGCCGGAGACGGTGGACCCGCATCATCATCGTCCCGCGAGGGGTGATCCGCGCGGCTGACACTTTTCTCCCCCCGCGCACGTATCCGCACGCGTCCGTGACCGCTCGATCCTGACGCCGCGAGGGAACGATGCAGATCCACACCGCCGCCGAAGCCGCACCCGCCGCCGGGCTGGACCCCGACATCCGCGAATCGCTTCCGCCGGTCGTATTCGGCGACCGGGAGGAGACGAAGCGGGAGCACGGCTGGCCGGCCAGCCTGTTCTACCTTCTCGCCTACCTCGTGGCCGTGTGCCTGGGGGCAGGCGCGCTGGGGTGCGCCGGCTACGCGCTGTACAGGATGGACCCCATGCCGGGCTTGCTGGCGCTGGGCGCGGGCGTGGGGGCGGTGGTGCAGTGGAAGCTGGCGGCGGAGGTGGAGCACTTCACCAGCTGGGGATGGTACGGGGCCATGATCGAGCTGGGTGCTGCCACGGCGGCCAAGGCGTGGGCGATGGTGCAGGGCAACCCGGGCGCCGTCGTCGGCCTCGGGATCGACCTGCTCTGGATGAAGCACTTCTGGGATCACCGGGCCGACTACGACGTGGACCTCTGATCACGATCCCCCCGGACGCTCCGCGTCCGGTTCGACATGACTCCGGCGCCTGAAGAATCGGTCTCACGCGCAGACGCGGAGGACGCGGAGAACTTCCCTCCGTGCCTCCGCGTCTCCGCCTAAAGGCCTTCGTTTACGATCAGACCGGCGCGGGCTCCGGGGCCCTGCGCGTGGTCAAAGTCGCACGCGTGGTCGCGATCGCACGCGTGGCGTGGCTCGCTGAGGCCGAACACCAGGCGCGGCTGCGTGCTGGCGCCGCGCGCGTTGGCGACGAACGAGTGGTTCACGTCCTCCAGGCACACCTTCACGTACATCACCATTGTCCGCCCGTCCCTGGAACGCGGATCATCCTGCCCACGGCCGGTTGCGGGGCGCGGGCGGCGGCGGGTAGCTTGCCCGCCATGCCGACCCCCATGCGCGTATCCGGCGACGTTTCCGTCCCCGGCGACAAGTCCCTCACCCATCGCGCGCTGATGTTCAGCGCCGCCGCGCGGGGCGAAAGCCGCCTGCGCGGCCTGCTTCCCGGCGCCGACTGCCGCAGCACCGCGTCCGTGCTGCGCGCGCTGGGGTGCGGCGTCCCCGACCTGCCGCCGGACGGTTCGGAGATCCGCGTGGCGGGGCGGGGGATGGCGTCGTGGACGGCGCCGGCGGCGTGGCTGGACTGCGGCAACAGCGGCACGACGGCGCGGCTGATGATGGGCCTGCTCGCCAGCCGCCCCTTCGCGTCCACGCTGACCGGCGACGACTCGCTGCGAAGCCGCCCGATGCGCCGCATCACCGAGCCGCTGGAGCGGATGGGCGCCCGCTTGCGCGAGGTGGACACCTCCGGCCGCCTGCCGATCGAGGTCGTCGGCGGGCCGCTGCACTCCATCGACTACGTCTCGCCGAAAGCGAGCGCGCAGATCAAGAGCGCGGTGCTCCTGGCCGGGCTGGGCGCGGGCGTCCCCGTGTCCGTCACCGAGCCCATGCTTTCGCGCGACCACACCGAGCGCATCCTCGGCGCCCTGGGCGAGGCGGTGGAGATGGATTCGGTCGATGGGGGCGTGCGCATCCGCCTGGCCCCCAGCGGCCGTGACCTGCCGCCACTGGAGATGGAGGTGCCCGGAGACCCGTCGTCCGCGGCGTTCCTGGTCGCCCTGGCGCTGCTGGCGGACGAAGGAGAGCTGCGCATTCGCAACGTCTGCGTGAATCCCACGCGCACCGGCTTCTTTCGCCTGGTGCAGCGGATGGGCGCGTGGATCGCGATGGAAAACGCGCGCACCGCCGGCGGCGAGCCCGTGGCGGACCTGGTCGTGCGCCCCGCGGCGCTGCGCGGCATCGATGTTGGCGGGGGCGAGGTGCCGGACGCGATCGACGAGATCCCGATGCTGGCCGTCCTGGCGGCGCGCGCGCAGGGGGAGACGCGCATCACCGGCGCGGGCGAGCTTCGGGTGAAGGAGACGGACCGCATCGCCGCCGTCGCGGGGAACCTGCGCGTGCTGGGGGTGGAGGCGGAGGAGCTGGAGGACGGGATCGTCGTCCGGGGCACGGACCGCCCGCTCGCCGGCCGCGTGCGGGCGTTCCATGACCATCGGATCGCCATGGCCTTCGGCGTGCTGGGTGTGCAGCCGGGGAACGCGGTCCAGGTGGATCATCGGGAGGTGGTGGACGTGAGCTTTCCGGGGTTCTGGGAGCTGATCCGCGAGGTAAGCGGGCGCGGATGACGGGCCCTCTCCCCCGGCTGGCCTGGTGCTCGCGGCCGCGACGGCGGTCGACCCCCTCCCCGACCCGGCCCCCAACCTGGACGGAGGGGTTGTGCGAGGCGAGGCTTCGGTGCGCGGTGGAAGGTCTGGTGCGTGCCGCCGGCCGCCCCCTCCCCGGCCCTCCCCCGCAAACTGCGCGGGGGAGGGAGTGAGGTCCGGAGCGCGATTCAACCTCCGGAGCGCAATCGAATTCTCCCTTTCCGCGAGGTACGAGCGGTGAGGGACCGGGGGAGGGGACCCGCGGGCGCGGCGCGATGCACCTTTGCAAACGCGATCGGAGTTCAACCTTCCCCAGCGGTCCTGGGGGAGGTGGGCGAGGTTTACGAGCCCGGTGGGGGCGCGGGCCCGGATGGGGCGCGTTTTCAATCGAAGAGGACGATGAGCGAACGCAGGCCGGACGGGATCATCATCGCGCTGGACGGGCCGGCGGGGTCGGGAAAGAGCTCCACCGCCAGGGCCGTCGCCGCGCGGCTGGGCTACCGCCACCTGGACAGCGGCGCTTTCTACCGCGCCATCACGCTGGCGGCGCTGCGCAACGGCATCCACCCGGACGGATGGGCGCATCTCACGCCCGGCGAGCTGGACCGGATGGACGTGCACGGCCGGCCCGCCGACCGGGGCTACGTGATGACCATCCGCGGCGAGGACGTGAGCGTGGAGATCCGCTCGCCCCAGGTGAACGCCCACGTGAGCCAGATGGCCGCCGTCCCCGCCGTGCGCGAGTGGCTGATGGACGCCCTGCGCGAGAGCGGCGCGCGCGGCGGGCTGGTGGCGGACGGGCGCGACATCGGCACCGTCGTGTTTCCCGACGCGGAGCTCAAGGCCTACCTCATCGCCGACGCGGAAGAGCGCGCGCGCAGACGGCTTCTGGAGCGCGGCGTCGCACATCCGCCGCTGGAGGAAGTGCGCGCGGAGGCCGCGCGGCTGCAGGGGCGCGACGCCATCGACAGCGGCCGCGAAACGGCCCCGCTGCGGCAGGCCGACGACGCCGTCGTCATTGACACCACGGGGCTCAGCTTCGACCAGCAGGTGGACCGCATCGTACGGCTGGCGAAGGAGCGCGCCGGGGTTGACCGGAACGAAGAAATTCCGTAACTTGTTCTGTTTCCCCGGGCTTACGCCCGAATCAACCGTCCACCCCGAACCGGCGCCGGCACCTTACCCGTCCGGAGGCCGCGTTACAGGAGACACCCCCCCGCATGGCAGACGTTACCGAGGAGCAGTTCTCGCGCGAGGACGGCGGGATCGCCGTCGCCGAGCAGCCCCGCAAGAGCTGGGGCAGCGAGCTTACCATCGAGCAGATCGCCGAGCGCGCCCGCTCGCTGGGCATTCGCCCCGACCTCTTCGACGAGGACGAGTACACGTCGGAGGAGTACGAGGGGCTGCTGGCGATGTACGAGCCCACCCTCAGCAACATCGAAGAGGGTGAGATCGTCAAGGCCAAGGTGCTGCGCATCACCGACAAGGCGGTGATCCTGGACCTGGGCTTCAAGAGCGAGGGCGCGGTTACCCGCGACGAGTTCAAGGACCCCGACTCGCTGCAGATCGGCGACGAGGTCGAGGTTTTTCTGGAAAACCTGGAGGACGAGGACGGCGTCGTCGTCCTGTCCAAGAAGAAGGCCGACTTCCTGCGCGTGTGGGAGCAGATCCGCGTGGCCTACGAGGGCGGCAACGCGGTGACGGGCACGCTGACCCGCAAGATCAAGGGCGGCGTGACGGTCGACCTGATGGGCGTGGACGCGTTCCTGCCGGGCTCGCAGATCGCGCTGCGCCGGGTCCCCAACATCGAGGACCTGATCGGCGAGAGCTACGAGTTCAAGATCATCAAGCTCAACAAGCGCCGGCGCAACATCGTCGTCAGCCGCCGCGTGCTGCTTGAGGCCGACCGCGAGATCAAGCGCGACAAGCTCAAGAAGGAGCTCGAGGTGGGGCAGGTGCGCACCGGCGTGGTGAAGAACATCACCGACTTCGGCGCGTTCATCGACCTGGGCGGCATGGACGGCCTGCTGCACATCACCGACATGTCGTGGGGCCGTGTGGGCCACCCGTCGGAGGTGGTGGGCATCGGCGACGAGCTGGAGGTCAAGGTCCTGGACATCGACTGGGAGCGCGAGCGCCTGTCGCTGGGGCTGAAGCAGCTGCAGGAGTACCCGTGGAAGGACGTGGAGGCCAAGTACCCCGTGGGCGCCCGCGTGCGCGGCCGGGTGGTCTCCATCACCAACTACGGCGCCTTCGTGGAGCTGGAGAAGGGCGTCGAGGGCCTGGTGCACATCAGCGAGATGAGCTGGACGCGCAACGTCCGGCACCCGTCCAAGATCGTCAACCTGGGTGACGAGATCGAGGCCGTGATCCTGAAGGTGGATCCGGAGGGCGAAAAGATCTCGCTGGGCATGAAGCAGATCGAGGAGGACCCGTGGCACGCGCTGCCCGCCAAGTACCCGGTGGGCACGCGCCTGAGCGGCAAGGTCCGCAACCTCACCAGCTTCGGCG
Source organism: Longimicrobium sp. (assembly GCA_036259455.1). GTDB lineage: Bacteria > Gemmatimonadota > Gemmatimonadetes > Longimicrobiales > Longimicrobiaceae > Longimicrobium. The sequence goes on from DATABT010000266.1 coordinate 8,263, forward strand.
CCTTCGTGGAGATCGAGCCGGGCATCGACGGCCTGGTGCACATCTCCGACATGAGCTGGACCAAGCGCATCCAGCACCCGTCCGAGGTCGTCAAGAAGGGTGACGACGTGGACGTGGTGATCCTGGGCGTGGACGCCGAGAACAAGCGCATCTCCCTGGGCCTCAAGCAGACCCAGGACGACCCGTGGGGCGACATCGCGCAGCAGTACCACGTGGGCCAGGAGATCGCCGGTCCCATCAGCCGACTGCAGGACAAGGGCGTGGCGGTGGACCTGGGCAACGACGTCGAGGGCTTCGTGCCCGTCTCGCAGATCGGGGTGACCGGCCTGCAGAACCCGGCGGACGTGTTCGCCGAGGGCGACGTGCTGGACATGCGCATCACCGAGGTCGACGCGGCCAACCACCGTATCGTCTGCGAGGTGGTGCGGGTGCCCAAGTTCGAGGGCGGCGAGCCGCAGTTCGTGCAGCTTGCCACCCCGGCCGCCCCCGCGGCGGAGGAGGGCGAGGAGTCGGCGGTGAACAGCCAGATTACCGACGCCGTCGCCGGCGAGGCGCCCGAGGCCGAAGCGCCCGCCGCCGCCCCCGTGGCGGACGAGGTCGCGGAGACGGCTGCCGAGGCGCCCGCCGCCGAGGCCGCTCCCTCGGCCGACGAGGGGAGCGAGACCACGGCCAGCGCCGAGGAGGCTCCGGCCTCCGCCGAGGCCGCTCCGTCGGCCGACGAGGGGAGCGAGACCACGGCCAGCGCCGAGGAGGCCCCGGCCTCCGCCGAGGCCGCCGAGGAGAAGTAGGCCTCGATCGCCGGACCCCGTTCGACAGAAAGGGCGCGGAGCTACAGGCTTCGCGCCCTTTTTTGTTCTTGCCCGCAGACGTCTTCCGCATTATGTCTGATCCGTGGCGGCCGCGCGGCGACGGTACACCTTCAGCCGCCGTCACCCGCAGGCCGCGCGTCACCGCTTCGGGCGGGAGTGCCTGCCCGGCCGGGGATCATCATCATCCACATGATCCGATGCAAAGATCCGCCATCCTCCTCGCACTGCTTGCCGCCGCGCCGGCCGCCGCGCAGCAGCCGGCGGCGGACTCCGCACGCGTCTACGAGCTGCACGAGGTGGAGGTGCTGCCGCGCCCGCAGAACGCCGCGGACTTCACGGCCGCGCTCCAGGCCGGCTATCCGGCGCGCCTGCGAACCGCGGGCGTGGGGGGCACGGTACAGGTCGCGTTCGTCGTGGGCCCTGACGGCGCGCCGGGCGACGTGCGCGTGCTCGCCACACCCGACACCGGCTTCAACGCGCCCACCCTGCAGGCGGTGTCGCTGCTGCGGTTCACGCCGGCGCAGCTGGCCGGACGTGCCGTGCCCGTGCGGGTGGAGCAGCCAATCACCTGGCGCGTGGAGGCGGCTCCGGCCGCTGCCGCCCGCGCGGCGCCGGCGGTTCCGGACTCCATCCGGGTCTACGAGGCCGACTCGGTGCAGGCCCGGCCCGTGCCCCGGGACTTCGGCGGTTTCACGGCGGCTCTGCACGAGCTGTATCCGCAGGAGCTCCGGGCGGAAAAGGCCGCGGCGCAGGTCGTGGTGCGCTTTGCCGTGGACCCCGCCGGCCAGCCCCGGTATTCGCACGTGGTGGAAAGCAGCGACCCGCGTTTCGAGGCCGTGTCGTTGCAGGCGGTGGAGCGGCTGCGCTTCGAGGCCGCGCGCCACGAAGGGCACCCGGTGTGGGCGTGGATGGAGGTGCCGGTGGAGTGGAGTCTGGACGAGGCGGCGTCCGGAAACGCCGAAGACGGGTATGAGTTGAGCGCGGTGGAAGAGCTGCCCCGGCCACTGAACGGGTCGGCGTTCGCGCGGGCGCTGGCCCAGTCGTACCCGCGGGCCCTTCGCGACGCCGGCACGCAGGGAATGGTGCAGGTCCGCTTTCGCGTGAACGAGGATGGCTCCATCAGCCACGCGCGGATCACGCACTCTACCGATGTGCAGTTCAACGTGCCCACGCTCGCCGCGGTGCAGGTTCTCCGCTTCCGCCCGGCGAAGATCGGGGGAAGGCCGGTGCGCGTGTGGGTGGAGCAGCCGATCCAGTGGACCGTCTCCGGCGAGGGGCCGAACTTCATGCCGCCACGGTACGAGCCCGATCGCGGCCGCTTCCGCCTGCCGCCGAATCCCTGCAGCGTCTCCCAGTGCTGAAGGAGCGGTTCCACGTGCGCCTGCCTTCGCAGGCCGCGGGTCAACGGCGAGGCGGTGGCGGTGTGGGTGGAGCAGCCGCTGCCGTGGTCCCCGCCCTGGCTCAGCCCCTGGCCGGGCGACGATCCGCCACCGGTCCGTTGATGAAGGCGCGGAGCTCCGGCTCCGCGCTCTTTTTCTGCGCGTGGATCGGACGGGCTGTCTTCTTGCGTTCCCGCACCTCGCTCCCGGCGGAGGCGCGTTCGCTCCGCATCCCGGCGCACCTCCTCCGCCGTCGCGCCGGGCGGCGCGGAGACGAACGGGGCCTCGCGCCGCCTTCCGTGCATCACCCGCGAAAGGCTGGACCGATGATGATCGGCAGATGCTTCGCGTGGATGGTCGTGGCCCTGGCCGCGGCGTGCGTGCCGGGGAACCGGGAGCCGGCGCCGGATATGCCCGCCCCGCATTCCGCGCCGCCGGCGGCAGCCACGCGCCAGGAGTCCGGGGCGACGCACCACGCGCACGTTCGCGGTACCGTGGTGGGGCGTGACGGGCAGCCGCTGGGCGGGGTGCAACTGCTCGCGGACCGGCTCCCGGCCGCCACGGCCGACATGCCCCGGGCCCGCGCCGTCACCCGCACGGACGGGACGTTCGCCCTTCCCCTGCGGGCCACGCTGCACGCAGATTCGGCCCGCGTGGAGGTAAAGGTGGTCGCCTTCGGCTTCATCTACGCCACCGGGGGCGCCCTGCCGGCGGACAGCGTGGTCGTCCCGGTGACGATGGTGCCCGCGACCCGGCAGCCGAACGTCTACACGACCCGCCTTACCCTGCCGGTGTCCCGCCGCTGAGGCGGTCCACACGCCCGGGCGGCCGCTGGGCGAGTGCCACGAGTGTGGGTGGAAAACAAGGCGCGGAGCTCCGGCTCCGCGCCCTTCGCATCATCCAGCTCCGGTAGAAGACCCGGGCAGGAGGTCGTTCCGGATGGGGTACCCGGGCTACCGCCCCGTCAGCGAGCCGCCGAACAGGCTGGCGAACAGGACGGCGGTGATGATCCACACGATCACCCATCCGATCAGCGCCGTCAGGATCGCCTTGCCGGTCGTAAAGTCCAGCGCCTGCCGGATCGCGATGATTCCCGCCACCAGCTGCCAGATTGCGATCACCGCCATGATGAGCCAGCCCAGCACGGGGATGATGGCCAGGATGGCGATCACGCCCGGCGACTGCGCAAAGCCGAGGGTGCGCAGCATCTCGCCCACCGTCGCGGTTCCGCCGAAGAGCCGGGTGCCGACGAAGTAGGTGATCCCCGCCCACAGCAGCCAGCCAACGAACGCGGCGATCACCGCGCCGATGATCCCCCGCCCGCCGTGCCGGAAGTAGTTCCCGATCGCGCCGGCAACGGCAACCAGGGCGACCACGATCGCCGCCTGCGAGGTGGCGGTCTGGTCCGCTTCCACTTCCTCGTACGTCGCGACGTTCAACATCGCCGCGCCGATCATGCGCTCCGTCAAGCTCGCCATTCGGTTCTCCTGCGGGAAAAGTGGGGACTTGGGCGGGAACTCGCGGACACGTCCGCACCGGCCATGGTACTGGCGCGGGCGCCGCCAGGCAAGCATTTCCGGGGGAGGGCGGCGATCCGCGCGGCGGGGCCGGTTCCGCGCCTGTGCCGTTCTCCCCCCGCCGCCGTGCGGAGAAGCACGGCGCCTGTTAGATTGGCCGCCTTTGCGGACCCGGCGGGCGGGTCCGGCGCGCGGGACCACCAGCAGAGCACGGGCTGAGCGGCCGATGTCGATGCGGGAAAAGCTGGAGCAGCTGGAGGAGCTTCGCCGCCAGGCGGAGATGGGCGGCGGCGAAAAGCGGATCAAGGCGCAGCACGAGCGGGGAAAGCTCACCGCCCGCGAGCGCCTGGACGTGCTGCTGGACGAGGGCTCGTTCGTGGAGCTGGACCGCTTCGTGGTCCACCGCGCCACGGAGTTCGGGCTGGACAGGGAAAAGTACCTGGGGGACGGCGTGGTGACGGGGTACGGCACCATCCACGGGCGGCTGATCTATGTCTTTTCGCAGGACTTCACCGTCTTCGGCGGGTCGCTTTCGGAGACGCACGCGGCCAAGATCGTCAAGATCATGGACCTGGCGCTCAAGAACGGCGCGCCCGTGGTGGGGCTGAACGACTCCGGCGGCGCGCGCATCCAGGAAGGCGTGGTTTCGCTGGGCGGATACGCGGACATCTTCCTGCGCAACACGCTGGCCTCCGGCGTGGTCCCGCAGATCAGCGCCATCCTGGGCCCGTGCGCGGGCGGCGCCGTGTACTCGCCCGCGATCACCGACTTCATCTACATGGTGCAGGGGACGAGCTACATGTTCGTCACCGGGCCCAACGTGGTGAAGACGGTGACGCACGAGGACGTGACGATGGAGGACCTGGGCGGCGCCGCCGCCCACGCGGCGAAGAGCGGCGTGGCGCACTTCGCCCTGCGCAGCGAGGTGGAGTGCCTGCACCGCATTCGCCACCTGTTCGAGTTCATCCCGCAGAACAACCAGGAGGATGCGCCGCGCAAGCCCACGGACGACCCGTTCGACCGCGCGGACGAGGAGCTGCTGGACATCGTTCCCGACAACCCAAACAAGCCGTACGACATGCACGACGTCATCCGGCGCGTGGTGGACGACGGCGAATTCTACGAGGTGCACGCGGACTACGCGGGGAACATCCTCTGCGGGTTCGCGCACGCGGGCGGGCACTCCATCGGCATCGTGGCCAACCAGCCCGCCGTGCTGGCGGGGGTGCTGGACATCGACGCGTCGGTCAAGGCGGCGCGCTTCGTCCGTTTCTGCGACTCGTTCAACATCCCCCTGCTGACCTTCGAGGACGTGCCCGGGTTCCTTCCCGGCGTGGCGCAGGAGCACGGCGGCATCATCCGCCACGGGGCCAAGCTGCTGTACGCGTTCTGCGAGGCCACGGTGCCCAAGGTGACGGTCATCACCCGCAAGGCGTACGGCGGCGCGTACGACGTGATGAGCTCCAAGCACATCCGCGGCGACATCAACTACGCCTGGCCCACGGCCGAGATCGCGGTGATGGGGGCCAAGGGCGCGGTGGAGATCCTGTACCGCCGCGAAATCGGCGGCGCGGAGGACCCGGCGGCCGAGGCGTCCGCGCGGCAGAAGGACTACGAAGAGCGCTTCGCCAACCCGTTCGCCGCCGCCGCGCGCGGCTTCGTGGACGACGTGATCGACCCGCGCGAAACCCGCGCGCGCGTGATCAGCGCGCTGGACATGCTGCAGAACAAGCGCGACAGCAACCCGCCGCGCAAGCACGGGAACATCCCGCTCTGAGGCCGAGAGTGTGTTCAGGATTCCGAGTTCCTGACGCAAGCGCTTCCTGAGGGAGCGCAACACGGCAAAGCCGAAGATCCACAACCGGATGCGCGCGACCGAAGGATCTCCTCTCCGCCACCGTGGGGCCAGCTTCGGAGCACGGAATCCGGCTCCGCGGTTCTGCAGGCGAGATCCTTCGGCCGGCGCCAGGGTGCTTGCGTAGCAGCAGGTTCGGCGCGGCGCCTCCCTCAGGAAATCAAGCCGTTAGATTGATTTTGGAGACGCTTTGAGGCGGCGGGCAGCACCCGTCTTCACGACGACACGCGGAGGCGCGGGGATGATTTCTCCGCGCCTCCGCGTTCACGTTGGCCGAAATCGGCCGCGAAAGGGCGTGCCGGAGGTGGCGGAGTTGTGGCGCCGGACAGGCGCGTCACCCGCCGCCGGTGCGTTTTCGGAAACGGGTGATTGCCGGATTCGCCCCGGTCGCGTCTCGCTGATGCACGAATGATCCGGCTGAAAATCCAGTGGCGGAGGCACCCGTACCACGGCCGGCGCATTCGGGACGGGGGGATTCCGGCGGACTGGCGGGCCGATTAGCTTCGCCCCCGCGATGATGCGGATTCGGTGCTGCACGCACACGGTAAACACGGGTCGGACACCGGTCTCCGTCCGTGATCATTCTGGTGGAGGCGCGCAATGGGTGAGGCGTACGTGAGCAGGCGGCTGATCGACCTCAGCCACGTGGTGGAGCACGGGACGGTGACGCTCAAGGGCTTTCCCGCGCCCATCATCTGCGACTACCTGAGCCGCGAGGCGTCGCGGGCGATCTACGCCGAGGGGACGGAGTTCCACATCGGGCGCATCGACATGATCGCCAACACGGGAACGTACGTGGACGCGCCGTTCCACCGCTACGCGGAGGGCAAGGACCTGTCGGAGCTGCCGCTGGAGTGGGTGGCGGACCTGGAGGGCGTCGTAGTCCGCGCGACGGAGCGCGCGGGGCGGGGGATCGGGGCGGAGGCGTTCGCGGGGCTGAACGTGGCGGGGAAGGCGGTGCTGGTGCACACGGGGCACGCGGCGCACTGGGGGACGGACGCGTACTTCCAGGGCCACCCCTTCCTCACCCGCGCCGCCGCCGAGCACCTTCGAGACGCGGGCGCGCGGCTGGTGGGGATCGACTCGCTCAACATCGACGACACGGACGACGGCGCGCGGCCGGTGCACACCGTCCTCCTCGGCGCGGAGATCCCGGTCGCGGAGCACCTGCGCGGGCTGGAGCAGCTGCCGGACGGCGGGTTCCGCTTCTACGCCGTCCCGGTGAAGGTGAAGGGCTTCGGCACCTTTCCCGTGCGCGCGTTCGCGGCAACCGGCTGATCCGGCGTCACCCCGTTGCGCCGGGCACCACGACCGGGGCGCCACGGTTGCGGTCCGTCTCCCGGTTCTCGAGGACGAACCAGACCAGAAAAACCAGGATGGCGGCGATGATCAGCAGCGCCCAGGGGCGGCTGCGGCGCATGGAGGGATCGCCGGGCGGGGGAGCGTCGGATTCGCGCATGGCAGGTCGGCGGTAGAAGCGTCGGGTCGGCCGGCTCGATCAGCCGCTGCCTCTGGTGCCCAGCAGCCGGTGCAGCACCCGTTCCATCCGCTCGCCGGCGACCAGCACCAGCAGCGCCAGCGCCAGCGCGACGAGGGCCGTGCCCCACAGCCCCACCCCGCAGGCGATCCCCAGGCACGCGACCACCCACAGGCTGGCGGCGGTGGTGAGGCCGGAGATCTGCTGGCCGGAGTCGGACTTGAGGATGGTGCCGCCGCCCAGAAAGCCGATGCCTGCCACGACGCCCTGGATGACGCGCGAGACGGAGTTGCTGTCGAACTGGCCGTCGTGCCCGGCCAGCGCCACGCCCGTCAGCGTCACCAGCGCGGTGCCCAGCGCCACCATGGCGTGGGTGCGCAGCCCGGCCGGCTTGCCGTGGATCTCGCGGTTCAGCCCCAGCAGCCCGCCGACGAGCGTGGCCACGGTCAGGCGGATGACGATCTCGGTGAGCGAGAGATCGTGGTACGCTACGGAGAAGTTCATCGGCGTCCTCGCCCTCAGCGCTGAACGGCCGCGATCACGCGCTGAACCAGGCCGTCCAGCGCCGGGTTCGCGATCCAGCGGGCGACGACGACCAGGTCGTTCCGGGGGTCCACGTAGATGGCGTTGGTGCCGTTCCCCAGGTGCACGAAGGCGGATTCCGGGGCGCTGGGGAGCTGCTTGCGGTCGGTGTTCAGGTACCAGTTCATGAAGCCGTAGTTGGGCTGCACCGGCGTGGGCGTGGTCGCCATGCGCACCCACGCCTCCGACAGCACCTGCCGGTCGCCCCAGCGCCCGCGGCGCAGGGCGAGCAGCCCGAAGCGCGCCATGTCGCGCGCGCTGATGAACATGCCGCCGCCCCAGTGGCCGCCGCCGCTCACCGACTGCACGGCCACGCCGTCCATCAGCACCCAGGAGTTCTCGTACCCCGTCCAGCGCCAGGTCGGGGAGGCGCCGATGGGGTCCATCACGTGCTCGCGCAGCACCTGGGGCAAGGGGCGGCGCCAGACGTTCAGCGCGGCGAGGGCGAGCAGGTTCACGCGGACGTCGTTGTACTCGTGCGCGGCGCCGGGCTCCAGGCGTTCGCGGGTCAGCCACTCCCGCGGGTTCTGCAGCGGCCGGTCCGCCCAGTCGGGCTTGCCCCAGAGGGTGCCTTCCCAGTCGCTGGTCTGGCGCAGCAGGTGGTCCCAGGTGATGCGCCGCTCGCGGTCGGTGTCGAACAGCCGCAGCGGCCGGCTCTCGCCCAGCCCCTCCGGGTGCCGGCTCCCCCCCTCGGGCGGGAGGACGAAGACGGGGCCGACGTACGGGTCCACGGGGTCGCTCAGGCCGCGGATCAACCCACGGTCCAGCGCCAGGCCCACGACCGTGGAGAGAAAGCTCTTGGTGACGCTGAACGTCATCTCCACGGCCCCGGGATCGCCCCATTCCGCCACGATGTAGCCGCGGCGGATGATGATGCCCGTGGGCGCGCCGCGCTCGGCGAACGGCCCCACCGCCTCGCCGAACGGCTCGCGCCCGAAGGTCTGGTAGTGCGCCAGCTCCAGGTCGCGCGGCGCCTGGCTCTCGCTGGCGATGGCGAACGCGACGGCGGAGTCGACGAGCGCGGCGTCCATTCCCACCTGCGCGGGCGCGCGCCGCTCCCAGCCGTCGCCGGGGCCGGGCACGTAGGCGGGGGTGCGCTGCGCGGGCGCCGCCGTGGCGACGAGCAGGGCGCAGACGATGTACGGCAGGCGGTTGCGACGCACGGGTGTTCTTCTCGTTACCGGATGGTGAAGGATGGGTCTACATAGCGGCGAAACGACGCGCGGGCAAGCATTCGGGCGAAGGCCCCATTTACGGGGACGGTGGATTGCTTTACCTTTTGGTAAAGCAAACGCGCCCGAGGAGCACATGCGCCGAACCCGTCTCAGCAGCAAATCCCAGATCACGTTGCCCGCCGACTACCGGCGGCGGCTGGGCGTTGAACCCGGAGAGGAGCTTCTCATGGATTTTCAGGACGACCGCATCGTGCTGCTCAAGAACACCGGCTCGGCGCTGGACGAGCTCCGCGCCCTCCCGCCGGAGATCTGGGCGGGCGCCGCCGACGAGATCCAGCGGGCGCGGGACGAATGGGATCGCTGACGTCGGCGGTCCCGGACGGCAGCCGCATTCTGCTGGATTCCGCGTCGGTGGTGTACTACCTGGAGCGGAATCCCACCTACTTTGCCCTGGCGGCGGAGTGGATGGAGCGCGTGAACGCCGGGCGATTGACCGCGGCCGCGTCGGTGCTGCTGCTGTCTGAGGTGCTCGTTCCGGCGTACCGGGCGGGAAAGCCGGCGGCCGCGCGGCAGGCACGCTCCGCGCTGGAGCGCATCCCGAACTTCGAGATCGTCGAGGTGGACGCGGCGGTGTCGGACGCGGCGGCGCGGCTCCGGGCCGAGTACAACCTGAGGACGCCGGACGCGCTGCACGTGGCGACGGCCCTGAACGAGGGCGCCGCGTGGATCGTCACCAACGACCGGCGGCTGAAACGGGTGGAGGCGGAGGGGATCCGCGTCTGGCTTTTCGACGATCATCTCGCGGGTGCGCCGTCGCTCTCCTGATCGGCTCGCCAACGCGGCGGGCCGGTTGTAGTTTGGGCGTCCTTCGCCGGGACGCGGCGAGCCGATCCTCCTCCGCCTGAGGGCAGCGGTGTTCGACAAGATCCTTGTAGCCAACCGGGGCGAGATCGCCCTGCGGGTGATTCGCGCGGCGCACGAGCTGGGGGTAAAGGCCGTGGCCGTCTACTCCGAGGCCGACCGCCTGGCGCCGCACGTGCTGGCGGCCGACGAGGCGTACCTCATCGGCCCGCCGCCGTCGGCGCAGAGCTACCTGCGCGGCGAGGTGCTGATCGACGTCGCCCGGAAGAGCGGCGCGCAGGCCATCCACCCCGGCTACGGCTTCCTGTCCGAGCGCGCGCCGTTCATCCAGGCCGTGCGCGACGCGGGGCTGGTCTTCGTCGGGCCGTCGCCGGAGGCGGTGACGGCCATGGGCGACAAGACCGAGGCCCGCAAGCGGATGATCGAGGCCGGCGTCCCGGTCGTCCCCGGCACGGCGGAGCCGCTGGCGGACGGCGCGGAGGCGCGGCGGGTGGCGGCGGAGGTCGGCTACCCCGTGCTGCTGAAAGCGGCCGCGGGGGGCGGCGGCAAGGGGATGCGCATCGTGCGGGCGGAGGACGAGATCGAGCGCGCCTTCGAGGCCGCCGGCAACGAGGCGCAGGCGGCGTTCGGCGACCGCTCCGTCTACGTGGAGAAGTACCTGGACGGGCCGCGGCACATCGAGATCCAGCTGCTGGCCGACCGCCACGGCACCACGCTGCACCTGGGCGAGCGCGAGTGCTCCATCCAGCGCCGCCACCAGAAGCTGGTGGAGGAGGCGCCGTCCGCCGTCCTGACGCCCGACGAACGCGCCGCCATGGGCGCCATGGCGGTCGCGGCCGCGAAGGCGGTCGGGTACCAGGGCGCCGGGACGGTGGAGTGCCTGTACCAGGACGGCGCGTTCTACTTCCTGGAGA
>DATABT010000267.1:0-2244 GCA_036259455.1 Longimicrobium sp.
GCCGATACCGCACGATGGGAGATTCCCGGATCCCGGCCGGAACCGCCCGCCCTGTATCCGGAGGAGTCCGGACTGGCGAGCGTGCCGCCCAACTGACCCTGCAGCAGAAGCACCCCCGCGGAACCGGTCCGCGGGGGCGCCCCAAGTTGTCCGGCGGCAGGGGCTCAGCGGCCGGCGCCGTTCAGGTAGTCGAGCACCAGGCCCGTCATCACCCGCATGCCGATGGGGATGGCGGCGTCGTCGGCCATGAAGGTGGGGGTGTGGTGGTCGCCGCTGGTGGTGCCGGGCGCCACCGTGCCCAGGCGGTAGAAGAAGCCCGGCACCGTGTTGGCGAAGAACCCGAAGTCCTCCGCGCCGGTCGTCGGCGGCACCGTGATCACGTTCTCGGCCCCCATCAGCCGCTCCATGGTGGGGCGCAGCCGCGCGGAAAGCTCCTCGTTGTTCACCGTTACGGGGGTGACGCGGTCGTACTGCATCTCGTAGCTGCCACCGCCGGCGCGCGTCACGCCGTCCAGGATCTCGCGCATCCGGCGCTCTACCTCGTCCTGTACGCGCGGGTCGAAGGTGCGCACGGTGCCGTGCATCTCCACCTGCTCGGGGATGATGTTGTTGCGCTCGCCGCCCCGGATGAGGCCCACCGTCACCACGCTGGGCTCGAAGGGCGACAGGTTGCGCTAGCGGATGGTCTGCAGCGCCAGCACCGCCTGCGACGCCATCACGATGGGGTCGATGGACAGGTGCGGCGACGCGCCGTGCGACTGCCGCCCCTTGATGCGGATGATGAAGCGGTCCGCCGCCGCCATCGCCGGGCCCGGTGTGTAGCCGATCTTCCCTGTTGGCATGTGCGCAAAGGTGTGCAGCCCCAGGATGACCTCCGGGCGCATCTGCCCGAACACGCCCTCGTCCAGCATCAGCTTTGCGCCGCCCTCCTCGCCCGGAGGCGCGCCCTCTTCGGCGGGCTGGAAGATGAACATCACCGTGCCGGGAATCTCCTGCCGCATTCCCGCGAGGACGGAGGCGACGCCCATCTGCACGGCGGTGTGCACGTCGTGCCCGCAGGCGTGGCTCACGCCCACCTGGTTGCCCAGGTACTCGGTGCGCACGGTGCTCTTCCACGGCAGGTTGTTGTCTTCCGTCACCGGAAGCGCGTCCATGTCGGCGCGCACGGCGATCACGGGGCCCGGGCGGCCACCGCGCAGAATGCCCACGACGCCCGTGTGGGCGATGCCGGTGCGCACCTCCATCCCCAGCGAGCGCAGGTGTTCGGCCACCAGGGCGGCCGTGCGCGTTTCGCGGTTGGAGAGCTCCGGGTGCTGGTGCAGGTCGTGGCGGATCTCGGTGATGCGCGGCGCCAGGCGCTCCACGGCGGCGGCCACGCGCGGGTCGGCGCTCTGCGCGGCCAGCGGCAGCGACGCCAGCAGGGACGCGCCCAGCAGGGGGAGCGTGCGGGTGAACTTCATGGGACCTCGGGATATGAATGGGGGATGACGCCGGGGGCCGGCCGCTCCCATTTTCTCCTCGCGTACCCCCGGAAGTCAATCCCCCGCAACGCGAAAGGCCGCGGAGGCATGCTCTCCGCGGCCCTTCGATCTATGTGTGCATGGCGGATGATCTCCGCTCCTTCCCGTACCCCTCGTACGGAGGCCCCGCGTTCCGGTTTCGCGAACGCCGCCGTTCCCTGTCCCCTGCCGTTACCGCGCCCGCTGGATGCGGATGTCGCCACTGACGGTGTTGATGCTCAGCTCCGGCCCGCCGCGGCCGATCACGCCTTCGGCCTCGCTGCCGATCTGGATGTGGAAGCCGTCGTCGTCATCGTCGTCCTCGCCGCGCATCCGCAGCTCGAAGTCGGAAGAGATCTCGCCGGAGAGCGTCTGCGCGCTCACCCGGGCACCCACGTCGCCCGCCAGGCGCAGGATGACGTCGCCGCTCACGCTGTTGAACTCCATCTCCTCGCCGTCCGTCTGGGCAAAGGTCGCCTCCACGTCGCCGCTGACGGTGCTGGCGCGGGCGGTGCCGGTGGTGGAGACGCGCACGTCGCCGCTTACGGTGGCCACGTCCACGGGGCTGCGCAGGCCGGTGGCGTTCACGTCGCCCGCGACGATGCGGGTGGCGAACCGGACCCCGGCGGGAACGCGGATGGTAAAGTTCACCTGCGCGTCGTCAAAGTCGTCCATGTCCAGATCGCCGTCGCCTTCCCCATCGCAGGGGACGTCGGAGCGGCGGCCGCGGCGGTCGCCGTCGCCG
>DATABT010000268.1:0-14125 GCA_036259455.1 Longimicrobium sp.
GAAAGCTACAAATGCGTTGTGGAAGTTGCTCCCCCGAGGGACGAATCCTGATGAACGTGGACGCCGTGAAACTCCCGGTCGGCTGCATCGACTACTTGCTGATGCACGAGCTTTGTCACCTGCGCGTACCGCACCACGGGCCCGAGTTCTGGCGCCACTTGGGAGCTTGCATGCCGGATTGGGAGCGCTGGCGACAGCGCTTGGAGAAAGCTGAGATCTAGAACCGTCTGAGCTACAACATCCTACACCAGAACGTGAAGCAAAGCGTTCATAACAGACTGCCTCGCCGGAACCGGCGGACGCGCGCATCCCGGCTGCCGCCCGCAAGGCCGCCTAGGCCCGCTCCACCTGGTCAGCGAAAGCAGCGAGTTCTCTGCTCCGCTGTCGTGCCAAGCGCGCCAGTACCGCCTGCCATCCAGCCGGCGGACTTCGATAGCTGGGGGAGTCCGGGCCCATCCGGGCCTGCCGGATGGACTGGATCGACACCCCGGCGGCTTCAGCGATTTCCGCGTGGGTGATGCAGCCGGCGACCCGATCCGTAGCCGTTTTGAAGTCCATGGCTGTCGATGTTAGGGTTGACAAAACGCGGTCTGTCTATTATAATATAGACAGCAGGGCAAGAAGCAAGGCTGCCGGTATCCCCGCCAAGAGATAACCCGACAGCCTTACCACAGACGACCCGAAGGCCGCCCGCTCACTAAGAGTAGCCCTGCCGCGCGCCGAGGGTCAAGCCCACCTGGAGGTGCACGATGGCCAGGACGCAGATACGAGATCGAGAAGTACGGGCGCAACTGGAGGGTGATCGACCCCGCGGGCCAGCTGGTTTGCATCACCGTCTACAAAAAGGGCGCGCTGGAAGTGGTGCGGCGGCTGGCGATGCAGCGGACGTGACGACGGGACCGGAACAACATCAAATCGCGGGGAGCACCGGCCGGTGCTCCCCGCGTTGTCATCTGTCCAGCGCGACAGAGCACGTCGTCTGGCCCGGCGGCCGTCTCATGCCATTTCGGCGAACACGACGATGTTGCCCGCGGGTTCGCGCACCGCGAACTCCTGCGCGCCGTACGCTGTCGCGTGCCGCGGCGAGACGACCTCCACGCCGCTCAGCGCTCGCTCCACAGCGTCCAGGTCGTCCACCTGTAGAAAGAGCACCGAACCCCGGAGAGGCGGGAACTCCGCCGGCGCGAACGGGTCGCGGCGCGCGCTGCGCTCCGCCTCGTACATGATCTCTGCCCCGTCCTTCTCCAGGATCAGGAATCCAAGCCGGTCGCCGTCCGGTACCTGCACCGTCGCCCGGAATCCCAGCCTCTCGATCCAGAACGGGAGGCAGGGTTCGATCCTCTCGACCAGGAGGATGGGCAAAAGCTTCCTTATCCGCACGTGGCGTCCCGCGCGCTCGCACCGCGTTCGCCGGTACCCGCCCGCTCCAGCAGGGTGCGCTTGTGCTCCGCCGTGTAGTGCCACCACGGAAGGGGGGGCGCTCCGTCCATGAAGCGGACCGCCGAGATCAGCACGTCGAGCAGACAGGGATCCAGGCGAATGCCCATCGCCTCGCAGAGTCGCTCTTGAACGTCGTATGGGTCCCGTCCCGCCAGGTCGCGGGGACGGTCCACTCCGATGTGCCGGAGATACGAGCCAATCGCGGGGCCGATGTTAGGGATCTGCCGCAGGTCGGTCAGCCGTTGAGGCGCTGGCGGCGCGGGCCGGGGGCGCCGCGGGCGGGCTCTCACGTCCCCTCCCGCACGTGCTGCGCAAAGCCGACGGTATTGCCGCCCGGCTCTTTGATGTACAGCTCCACCGTGCCGTAGAACGTGATCTGGCGTGGCTTCACCACCGGCGCCCCCGCGACGGCCCTCTCCACGGCATCCAGGTCGTCCACGGTGATGAACAGCGCCACCGAGTGGCCGTCCAGCTCGCCCGCAATCGTCTCGTCGTCGGCGACCACGCTGGCGCGGGACTGATACATGATCTCGATCCCTTCGCGCTCGACGCTGGCGAAGACCAGGCTTCCGTCCGCCCCCGGCACCTGGTTGGCTGCCTGGAATCCGAAGCGGTCGACCCAGAACTGGATACATGGCTCCACGCGGTCCACGATCAGGACGGGCGTGAGACCTTCGAGGCGGGGGGGCACGGCCTGCGCGGGGGGTTCCGGGCTCGCGGTCATTGCGGGGCTCTGTGCGTCAAGTGGTGGAGTGAGCGTGAGAGATCCAGCGGTCAGACAGCCCAGGACCGTTCGCCAGACGGTGCGGGCGGACAGCATCAGCGGGTGCGGCAAGGCAACCTCCTGCGGCAGCGGGATGGGAGACGAACGCGAGCGAAAGCTACCGTGAAGGGGGGTGACCCTGCTTGTACAGATCCGACAGCCGCGGAGGGGGAAGCGTGCGCTCAGGGTGTAGCGGTGCGCTCGCTGCGCCAGGCTTCCGGCGCCACGCCGGCCAGCCGGAGGAACTCACGGTTGAAGTGGGGCTGGTCGTAATACCCCGCCTCGAGCGCGATGCGGCCCAGCGGACGGTCCGGGTTCCGGAGCATCGCCGCAACCGCGGCGCGAAAGCGGGCGATCCGCGCGGCCTCCTTGGGCGTGACTCCCACGCGCTCTCGGAACAGCCGTTCGAGACTCCGCTCCCCCACGCCCAGCCCGGCCGCGAGCGCGCGGACCGGGAGCGCCCCCCCGCTGCCCTGGATGCGCCGCCATGCGGCTTCCACCGTCGGGGGATACGGCTGAGATGGTCGAAGCCGGAGCAATGCCTGGGAGAGCGCTGGAACCGCGGCGGCCGCGCCGGGGGCGTCCAGCACGGGTGCGAAAACGTCCCGGAGCTTCGCGCCCAGCTCGGGGATGGCGACGGTCCGGTCGGTGAGCTCACGCGCGTTGAGCCCCAGGAACCCGGACGCCGCCCCGGGACGGAAGCGCGCTCCCAGGATCTCGACGCGGCCAGGATGGTGAACCGTAACCGCCTGCGTCATCGCGCCAGCCACGCAGCCGCGCAATCCGGAGTCTGACGCCCCGCCCCGCAAGACCGCATCGCCCAGATTGAATACCAGGTCGATGCAGCCGTCCGGCAGCACGCGGGTGGCCGTCGAGAGCGCCGGTGCGAACGAGGTGGTCGTCCAGAGGCACTCCAGGGCAGACGCCAGGGGAGGCGGGGGCGCGTGCTCGAGGTAAACGGCGTTCATGCACGCGAAGATACACGGCGCGGGGGCAGGAGAACAGTCGCGACGCTCGGTCCCGAACGGCACTTCCAGGTGCCTCCTCGCGGTTCGCCATCACGAGGACATAGGCACCCGGCGAACGTCTAATCCGCTGCCACCGGCTCCTCCGCCTCCGCCGCGGCGACGGCGTCGGTGCGCAGGTACACCTCGCCGCCGCGCTCGCGGAACTCGGCGGACTTCTGCTGCATGCCGGCTTCGGCGGCGGCCTGCGCGGCGGCGTAGTCGCGGACGTCCTGGGTGATCTTCATGCTGCAGAACTTGGGGCCGCACATGCTGCAGAAGTGCGCGATCTTGGCGCCCTCGGCTGGCAGCGTCTCATCGTGGTACGCCAGCGCGGTCACCGGGTCCAGCGACAGGTTGAACTGGTCGCGCCAGCGGAACTCGAAGCGCGCCTTGCTCAGCGCGTTGTCCCACTCCTGGGCGCGCGGGTGGCCCTTGGCCAGGTCCGCGGCGTGGGCGGCGATCTTGTACGTGATCACCCCCGCCTTCACGTCGTCGCGGTTGGGAAGGCCCAGGTGCTCCTTGGGCGTCACGTAGCACAGCATGGCCGTGCCGTGCCACCCGATCTGCGCCGCGCCGATGGCACTCGTGATGTGGTCATACCCCGGCGCGATGTCCGTCGTCAGGGGCCCAAGCGTGTAGAACGGCGCCTCGTCGCACCATTCCAGCTGCTTGTCCATGTTCTCCTTGATCAGGTGCATGGGCACGTGCCCCGGCCCCTCGTTCATCGTCTGCACGTCGAACTCCCAGGCGATCCGGTTCAGCTCGCCCTGGGTGCGCAACTCCGCGAACTGCGCCTCGTCGTTGGCGTCGTAGATCGATCCCGGCCGCAGCCCGTCGCCCAGCGAGAAGGAGACGTCGTACGCCCGCATGATCTAGCAGATCTCGCGGAAGTGGGTGTACAGAAAGCTTTCCTTGTGATGCGAAAGGCACCACTTGGCGATGATCGATCCGCCGCGCGAGACGATCCCCGTCAGCCGGTTGGCCGTCATCGGCACGTAGCGCAGCAGCACGCCCGCGTGGACGGTAAAGTAGTCCACGCCCTGCTCCGCCTGCTCGATCAGCGTGTCGCGGTAGAGCTCCCACGTAAGCTCCTCGGGCACGCCGCCCACCTTCTCCAGCGCCTGGTAGATGGGCACCGTGCCGATGGGGACGGGCGAGTTGCGGATGATCCACTCCCGCGTCTCGTGGATGTTCTTGCCCGTCGACAGGTCCATCACCGTGTCCGCGCCCCAGAGCGTGGCCCAGCGCAGCTTCTCCACCTCGTCCTCGATGGACGAGCGGACGGCGCTGTTCCCGATGTTGGCATTGATCTTCACCTTGAAGCCGCGGCCGATGATCATCGGCTCCAGCTCCGGGTGGTTGATGTTGGCGGGGATGATGGCGCGGCCGCGCGCCACTTCCGACCGCACGAACTCCGGGTCCATCCCCTCGCGCAGGGCTACGAACTCCATCTCCGGCGTAATCTCGCCGCGCCGCGCGTAGTGCATCTGCGTCACGGGCCCGGTGCCGCGAAGGGTGGGGCGATGCAGCGACTCCGGCATCTCCACCGGCTGCGTGCCGGGCACCGGCCGATAGGTGCGCTCCGTCGGCGTCACGTCGCCGCGCGCCGCGATCCACTCCGCGCGCAGCGGATCCAGGCCGTGGCGCACGTCCATCCCCACCGGGCCGCTGGTGTCGTAGACGCGCAGCGGGGGCTCGCCGCCGCTCAGGCCGATCTCGCGCATGGGCACGCGGATGCCGTGGCGCCCCTCCACGTACACCTTGCGGCTGTTGGGAAAAGCGTCGCCGTAGTCGCCGGACGCGGCGGGGGCGGAGTGCGGGCGGGCTCGGTCGATCATCGGCGTCTCCATGCAGCGGGAGAGGGGACGATCCGGCCACGGCGGACGGGGAGGATGATGATCGGCCGGCGCGCGCCATCCAACAAATAAGGCGCCACGCCGGGAGATCCGGGTGGCGCCTGGATGACGGGTTCCATCGACCGAAACCGCACGTGCGGCGGATGGAGATCATCTGTGCGACACGCCGCGCTCCCTACGCCGGTGTGAACCGGATCAGGTTCCAAGGGACTCTCTCAACTCCGCTGCTTCCAGCGAAGTACCCCTGGCGGCTTGCTGCACTCAACGTAACGGGTTGCGCCGCCGCGCACCAGCGTCAGCGGCGAGAATCGGACGCGACGTAAGCCATGATGTCCGTCAGGCAAAGCCCGCCGACGGTGAGCCCCACCCAGAACCCCGGGTCGCCCGTGGAGCGCGCGTGGTGCAGCACGGCCAGCGCCGCGGCCACGGCGACCAGCGCGCTCCAGGCTGTCAGCACGCCCCTCAGCCGGCCCGGCGGAAGGCGTGGGGCGGCGGTGAGCGGGATGGTGAAGAGGATGGTGAAGATGGCGGCCAGCCCCGTGCCGCGGGGCGCGCCCAGGACCCGCGCCGTGCCCAGCAGCGCGGCCGCGGCCAGGAGCGCCGCCACGCCCACCGCCGCCACCTTCTGCGCGCCGTCCAGCACGGCGCGCCCCGCCGGGTCGGAGAGCATCAGCAGGTCCGCCAGCGGCTTCGCCGTCCAGGTGAACACGGCGATGGCGATGACGGCGGCCTGCAGCGGCAGGAGCAGCCACACGGGCATTTGAAAGGTGGACAGGTACGCCAGGAGTGCCACGGCCCAGGCGATCGCCACCCACTTCATGAACGGCGGAACCCAGTACAGCCGCAGCGCCACGCGCAGAAAGCCGCGGTACACGGGGTTGCGTGCCCGCAGCGCCTCCAGCAGCCCGCGCTGGGTGATCTTTTCCCCCGGTTCCCGCTGCAGCGAGGCGCGAAAGTGGCGCAGCGCCGCGGCCTGGTCTCCGCGGCGGAGCGCGGCCCAGCCGGCGTTTCCCTGTACGGCGTGGTCGTCCGGCGCCAGCGCCAGGGCCCGCGCGAAATCCACCTCCGCCTCGGCGTGCCGCCCCAGCCGCGACCGCAACGAGCCGGCGGTCATCAGCGCCTGGGGATCGTGCGGGGCCGCGGCGAGCGCGCGCTCGGCGAACTCCAGGCCGTCGCGATACCGCTCGCGGTCCATCATCAGCTTCGCCAGGTGCAGCAGCAGCACCGGCAGCTCCGGCGCCAGCCCCAGCGCCAGCCGCGCCGTCTTCTCCGCCTCCAGCGGGGAGCCCTGCCGGCTCTGCAGCAGCGACAGCACGTACCAGCCGGTGGGGAGCACGGGGTCGTGCGCCGTGGCCCAGAGCGCCTCCACCATCGCCTCCCTGGCGCGTGCCGGGTCCTCGGCCAGGCACAGGGCCAGGTAGGCGTGCAGCACGGCGTTCTCCGGCTCGTCCCGCAGCGCGCGGCGAAGCTCCTCCTCCGCCAGGGCATGGCGGCGCATCTGCATCAGCGCCTGGGCGCGCGCCAGGCCGGGGTGCATGGCGTTCATCAGGCCCGCTCCCCCCGTACGGGCATGCCCTGGAGCCCCGCGCGCCGCCCGCCCCGGCGTGCGCCCGGGCGTCGGACGGAGAGGCACGGCGCGCGCATCGCGGCCGGGTACGCGCGGGTACGGCCGCTGGATCGGGTCATCGGGATACCGGGCGCGGAGGGAGGAGCAGGAAGGGCGCGGGGGGGCGGCGCGGCGGCAGACCAACAAGGTACGGAACGCCGCGCCTGTCGTCCACGGCCGCTTTCCAATGCACCGCCCCCGGCGCGATGCAGGGTCCGATGCAGAGGGGTGGATCGCGGGCTGGCGCCTCGATGACAGATCTCCCTCACCTGGCAGGCGGCGGTGAAAGACGCGCATCGGGTGGCCCGATCTTCCGGCTCCTCGACCATCCGGCCAGACCCTGCGTCGACCCAATCATCCGGATCGCTCCCCCCCCACACCCCACCCGCATCGCAATCCGATCTTCCAGCCATCAGACGCCGCGCGCCGACCCTTCCACGCGGCACGAGAAAACTCCGTTCCCTCCGCTGACTCCGCGTGAGGCCAGCCCTGAACGCCTGCCGATGCGTGCACGCCGGTGCGGCGCGAGAGCCTCCGCGTTCTCTCTCTTTCCCGGGCGTGCTTCCGCGCGACGCCAGAGCCGCTCGCGCCGAAGTTTGGGAATTCGCCGCGGCGGCCGCACCGTCTTCCGGAGGTTGACAAACGGCGGCTCGGGTGTGTAGTTAGGGGTTCCTCCGAGCGCGCCTCACCGCGTTCCCCCGTCCACCAGAATCCCTGAAATCTCTCACATGATCCCGAACCGAATCCGGCGCATGCTGCCGGCCGCGGCGCTGCTGCTGGGGCTGGGCGCCTGCGTGGACGGCGACCCCATGGGCCCCGGTGCCCGCGCCGGCGCCGCGTCGCTGGACGAAGAGGTGGGCGCCGCCGCGTGGAACGGCAACATCCGCATCGGCGTGATCCCCACCGGCACCAGCATTACCCTGGGAAGCGCGGCCGACTGGACGTTCACCAACAAGACCACGGGCGCCGCCCTGCTCTCCGGCACCGGCGGCGTCTCCGCCACCGTGACGCTCGAGGCGGGCTCCGTGAGCGAAACCCGCTGGCGCCTGCAGGTGATGTGCGGCAGCGTGGCCGCCGTCAACGCGCGCAAGGCCGCCGCCGAGGCGCTGGGGCACCCCACCATGACCGAGGTCATCCCGGCGTGCACGCGGCTGCTGATCGGCAGCTTTCCGCTCACCGTCAGCTTTACGGAGCGCAACAACTACCGGCTCCTGCTCATTTCGCAGGGGCTGGCCGAGGCCGACGCCTTCTGGCGGCAGATCACCATCACCACCGGCGTCACGCAGTACCGCGTGAACACGGGCTCGGCACAGGCCATCAGCACCGGCCCGGTCGTGCTCACCTCGTCCGACGGGCTGGTGACCATCGGCACGCTGCCGTACCGCGGCGTCGCCGAGGTGGCGCGCAACAGCAGCGGCACGCTGGCCGGCATCAACGAGCTCCCCATCGAGCAGTACCTGTACGGCGTGGTGCCGCGCGAGCTTCCGCCCGTTCCGTACGGCGAGTTCGAAGCGCAGAAGGCGCAGGCGGTGGCGGCGCGCACCTACGCGCTCAGCGGGCTGGGCAAGCGCGCGTCCGACGGCTACGACCTGCTGCCCACCACCACCGACCAGGTGTACGGCGGCTACAGCGCCGAGCACCCGGTGAGCTCCGCGGCCGTTGACGCCACGGCGGGCGTGGTCGCCACGTACGACGGCAAGCTGATCCAGGCGCTGTTCTCGTCCACCAGCGGCGGCTACACGGCCAACAACGAGGACGTGTTCAACAGCGATCCCATCCCGTACCTGCGCGGTGTGCGGGACCACGAGCACGGCAACAGCGAGCACGTGCTGGACTCGCTCAAGGCCAGAAAGGGCCCCTCGCTGCGCGGCAAGAAGAACGGCGACTGGGAGGGTGACTGGAGCCGCTACCACCGCTGGAGCTTTCAGTGGACGGCGGACGAGATCAGCGACGTGATCTCCCTGTACGCCGGCCAGGACGTGGGCCGCGTGCTCGCCATCAACGTGGTGGAGCGCAGCAACAGCGGCCGCGTCAGGCTGATCGAGTACGTCACCGAGGCGGGGACGTTCACCGACACCAAGGACCGCGTCCGCACCTCGCTCAAGTACGTGGGCGCCGACGGCGGATTCTACAGCCTGCTGAGCACGCTGTTCGTCATCGAGCCCGTCATGGACCGCAGGACGGGCGAGGTGCGGGGCTTCGAGGCGTTCGGCGGCGGGTGGGGCCACGGCGTGGGCCTCAGCCAGACCGGCGCGGTGGGGATGGCGGAGAAGGGCTACTCCTACGAGGAGATCCTGCGCCACTACTACCAGGGCATCGACCTGACCACCTGGTACTGATCCACGGCTCCGGTGGATGAACGGCCGCCCGCGGGGAACGCTCCCCGCGGGCGGTTCGTTTTTGATTCATTTGCGATCCTTTTTGCCCATCTTGCGCACGCATTGGTGCGATCTCTTTGACCCGGATTGTACGGCTGAATTCTGCGGAGAATGACGCGCCGCCAGATCTGCCTCATCGTCTTCATCTGCTCCGCTCTGCTACGCTGGGCCGCGCCTGATTTTTCCGCAATGCTTTAAGAAATTCATTCGCAGATGTTTATAGATTTTGATTGGAAATCTTCTCAATACCCGTTAGAATATGTCAATCCCTCTCTCTCCTCCCCCTGCCGGAGAAATCAGACGATGCACCGAAGAAAAAGGTGGGTAGCCGGAGCGGTTCCGTTCGCCGTGCTCAGCGTTCTGGCGGCGTGCAAGGACCTCCCGACGGATTCGGCCCCGGCACCGAAGCCCATCCAGAACCTGGTCGGCTGCCGCGTGGAGGTCGCCACGGGCCACACGGTGTGCGAGCCGCTTTCCCCCGACGGCAAGCCGGTGGGCGCGTCGCTGAACGTGATCGCCGACGCGCAGTGGATGGTGCAGACGGAGGCCGGTGCGTACACGCCCGCCGATTCCACCTACCGCTTCAACCTGCGCGTCACCAACGACACCGAGGAGACGCTCGGGACCATCGACGGCACACAGGCCACGGGGCTCAAGGTCTTTCTCCCCGTCCGGGTGATGGGCTACGCGCGGCAGCCGGGCAACACGTCGGACCCCTACGGCATCCTCATCCCACCCATCCAGAACACCAACAACACGGTCCACGCGCGCAACCCCGACGGCATTGCGTCCTTTACCGCCGCGGACCAGCCGTACTGGCACTATCCCGAGATGCTGCAGCCGTGGGAAACCACGGGCTGGAAGGAGTGGCAGTTCACGGTGGACCCGGGCGTGGCCTACTTCTACTTCGCGGTGAGCATCTTTACCCACGCGGCCGGTGAGCAGCCCGTGGCGTCCACCGCGCCGGACGGCTGGCTCATTCCCGCGGACTCGGTTGACGAGATGTTCGCGACCCCGAACCTGATCATGGTCCATTCACGGATGAGCGGTCCGTATCCCCGCAACCTGGTGATGCTCACCTTTGCGCCGGGCGCCACGCAGGATGAGAAGCAGGCGGCGGTGGACCACGTGGGCGGCACCCTGGTGGGCGGGAACGGTGCCCATTACTACGTGCGGGTAAGCAGCGGGAGCGAGCCGGTGTGGTGGGCCATCGACCGGCTGGCGGCGCTGCCGCAGGTGGAGCACGTGATGCCCTTCATTACTGGGCTGACCATCACCTACCATCGCCCTAACAACGGGCCGGGGTGGGAGAAGAAGGACTGGGAGGTGCACCCGGACAGCTCGCGCGGCCGCAACTGGGCGCCCGAGGCCATCGCGGCGCCGTCCGCGTGGGGATGCGAGCTGGGGAGCAGCGCGATCCGCATCGTCGTGGCCGACATCGAGGCCCAGCACGGGCGCATCGTGGGCTCCATCATCAGCAACCCGGGCGACGCGGGGAGCGGCGTGGCGGGGATCGCGTGGGGCACCAGCGTCAGCGTTTACAACGCCTCGATCGGTTCCGGCACCATCATGCAGAACCTGTACAACGACCTCAAGAAGGCCATCCAGGTGGACCGGGCGCACGTGATCAACATGTCGCTCGCCAGTCGCTACGTAGACTCGCTGGGCAACGACCGGCTTCCCATTCCCGGGGCGGCCAACGACATCGCGCGGGCGCAGAACACGGCCACCGCCCTGCGGACGGCGCTGATGGCGTACGAGGCAGGGGCCCTGCCGGTCCATCACCCGCTGTACGTGATCGCCGCCGGCAACTACCAGGTCGACGCCTCGTACAGCGGTTTTCCCCAGCTGGCCACCGGCGCGCTGGCTTTGCGCGTGATCGTGGTGGCGGCGCATGATTCCGCCCGCGCGGGGTCAACCCGGGCAATGTGGGCCAACTCGGGAATCCCGCTGGCCCCCGGCTCCAGCATCGGCTCCCTGCCCTCCATCGCGGCTCCAGGCGCCAGCCTGCACATCCGCACCTCCGCGGGCGACTCCACGTACAACGGGATGGGAACGTCGTACGCGGCGCCGCACGTGGCCGGCATCGCGGGGCTGCTGTTCTCGCAGGTGCCCTCGCGCACGGCCGAGACGGTGCGCACGTACGTGCTGGAGGGCGCGAGCCGCGGCGGCCGGACGGCGGGCGGCTACCCCATCGCGAATGCGTACCAGTCGCTCAAGCGCGGCGCCGAGAACACCGGCGCGCCGCTGTGCGGCAACCGCGTGTGGGCCGAGGGGGCGCAGATCTACGCCCAGCGCGGTAGTGGCAAGGAGGCGATCGGCCCCGCGGAGAGCGGCGCCCAGGTGGGCGACATCCTGACCCAGCACGGCGGCCGCGTGATCCTGTACAACAACTCGAACGCGCAGGGCAGGGCGCTGCACCGGCAGGCCGACGGCACCTGGGCGCTGGGCACCATTCCCGCGGACTACAACGCAAAGATCGGCGGCGCCACGTGGTCGGAGCGCGCCTATGCCCACGCGGCGGACTCGCTGGTGGGGCTGGCCACGGGGACGCTCAACAACAACCAGTGGTGGCGCACGGGCAGCCAGGTACAGGTGCCCGTGATGCTGCGGTACCTGCAGAACGGCGTTACCACCGACAAGCAGCTCGGCACCCTTACCGTTCAGGATCTGCCGCAGCCGGAAACCAGCATCTGCGTGGAGCGCACCAGCGGCGGATTCTGCACGTACCGGCAGTATTCGGGGCGGTACTGGGTCACGCGCGTTGCCTATCCGCAGGCGTACCAGCCGGTGCTGATCGCGGTGACGCCGCTGGACCTGGCGTTCGCCGATTCCACCCCGTGGGTCACCTGCACGCGTGATCCCAGCCTGCAGTGCCGTACCTCGCGCAGCGACTACAGGTGGTCCCACACGCGGGTGTACCGCATGCCGCTCACGGGCGGCACGCCAACGCTGGTGGACTCACTTCCCAAGCCGGTGCTCTGGATGGGGCAGTCCGAGGCGCCGGGTTCCGACTCGCTGGTGATGGGCAGCGGCCGGTGGATCGTGGAGTCGGTGTTCGATCCCAACATCCGCGCCTCGACCACTACCCGCAGCGAGGTGGAAGGATGCGGGATCCAGTACCGCTCACTGGGCACCCTCGCCACGGTGGCGCACGACATCGTCAACCCCATCACGTGCGACTTCGCGTCGCTGACTGGGGCGGCCAACCATGGCCTGGGGACCTTTGCCCCCGTCCGCGCACCCGAGCCGTCGGGCGGCGGCAGCGCGCCCGCGCCGGGTGAGATGCGCGTCCGCATCGAGGACCTGATGCCACAGGACGGTACCCGGCGGGCTCAGCGGCCCCGCCGGTAGGAAGGGGTAGAAAGCAGGCCCCGCGACATCCTGGTCGCGGGGCCTGTTCTTTTCGTGGTCACGTACCTCTGCCGGCGGCCGAAAGGATGTCGCCGGCGTTGCCGCGGGGCCGGCGCCCAGCAAGAGGAGGCGGGCCGCACGGATGGCGGAACGAGGATGCTCCCATTGCGCGCACTGCCGCGTGCGTCCGGCTGGCAGTTGGGCGGACCTGCCCCGCGCGGCTTCGCGACGGGTCACCCTGAGAAACCGCCCGCGCGGAGCCTGAAGCACCCAGCCGTTCGGGCGCGGCCGAAGGACCTTCTTCGCGAATCGAGGGGCTGGCTCCCGTGCGGGAACCCAGCCCCTCGTTTGTGCCTGCAACGCCCTTCGGCCGCGCCCGAGTGCTTCGCGAAAGCGCTTCGGAGTGGCGCCTCCGTAGGATGGAAACAAGCTCTGGGTGAGCCCGGAGCGAGAAAACGGGTCACCAGCACGGTTGAGTAGATTTGTCAGCCGGCGCCATGGATTCCTGCACCGGCGGCGATCACGCGGGCGCCTCCTTCGAAATGACAGGCGCGCGACTTTCGTTGTACAGGGTGCGCGCAGCGCCGAAGGACTCAGGATGAAGTGCTCTGGTGCGAGGTTTGGCTTGGGCCTCGCAGCTTTCCGAACGCGAAGGGGACAGGGAACAGGGACGTTGTCCCCATCCCTGTCCCCTGTTCTAATGCACTTCCGGGGAGACCGGTGCGGGCGGAAGCGTCCGCGCCGGTGCTCCCGCGCCGGCTCAGGGCTTGAGCAGGGCCTCGATGCGCTCCAGCCGCGCGCGGAGCTCCGCGTTTTCGTCGCGCAGCGCGGCGACTTCCGCGTTCAGGCGCTCCACCTCGGCCACGCGGCCGTCGAGCTGTGCCGTGCGCTGCTCCAGCGCCTGCACCGCGGCGAAGTTCACGCCGTCGAAGTCGCTCATGTTGATGGTGAGCGGGTCGCCGCTGAAGCCGAAGGCGCGGTTCCAGTCCTGCGCCATGGGCCCGATGTGGCGGACGGCGCGATCCTCCTCGTCAAGGTAGCGCCAGGTGGTCACGGGGATGGACCGGACGCGCGCCAGCACGTCTTCGCCATCCACCGCCAGGAACGCCTCCTTGCGGTTGCGGTCCGACACCACGGCCCACGAGCTGCCGCCGGCCGCCAGCGTCACGCCGGCGGTCATGGCCGAGTTGGTGAACAGCCGCACGCCGCCGGAGGCGCGGATGGAGAAGGAGTTCGGCGCGTTGGCCACCAGCTCCGTGGTGGCCGACGTGCCGTCGGACCAGACGAAGGCGCCGTGCAGGCCGTTGGTGCTGGCCGACCGGCCCATCGCCCAGGAGTAGTTGCCGCTGGCCGTCACGTTGTTGCCCATCGCCATGGCGTGCAGGCCCGTGGCGACGGCGTCGTTGCCGTACGCAAAGCTGTACGCGCCGCTCGCCCTGAACGCCTGGCCGCCGCCCCACGAGAAGAACCCGATGTTGACGTCGTCCATGCTGCCGTTGGCGGCCTCGCCGGCGCGGAACGCCGACTTGAACGGATGCCACATCAACCGGTCGCCGTCACCCGTCGTGGGGACGGAGCCGATCCCGCGCTGGCTGCGCACCGCGAACCCGCCGTCCGCGTTGGCGACGAACGAGCCGTTGCTGGGCAGCCCCTCGCCGGCGGGGCCCTGCGGACCCTGCGGCCCCTGAGGACCCGCTGGGCCCGCTTCGCCCTGGGGGCCG
>DATABT010000269.1:0-8182 GCA_036259455.1 Longimicrobium sp.
TCCCAGAACGGATCGTCGGACGATCCCGGCTCGCGGGTGACGCGGGCGACGGAGTACGGCAGCACCTCCAGCCGCCGTGCGCTGCGGATGCCGCGGATGCCCGCTACCT
Organism: Longimicrobium sp.; assembly: GCA_036259455.1. GTDB lineage: Bacteria > Gemmatimonadota > Gemmatimonadetes > Longimicrobiales > Longimicrobiaceae > Longimicrobium. The sequence goes on from DATABT010000269.1 coordinate 110, forward strand.
CGCCGAACTGCGAGACGAAGCCGTTGCGGTCGGGGCGGATCTGGCTCCAGTCGGCGATCTCGCTGCGGCGCGCGATCTCGCGGGTGACCTGGATTCCCCACGTCTGCTCGCCCGCGGTGCCGCTGTAGCGCAGCTGCGAGAGGGGAATGCGGTACTCCACCGACCACCCGGCGCTGTCCACGCGGGCCGCGGACTCCCACACGGCGTCCCAGCCCAGGTCCTCGTTGGTGTCGTTGGAGTGGAACGCGTCCTTCTGCACGCCGCGCGGGTTGACGCTGAAGCGGAAGGCGGTGCGCTTGTCGTTGTAGCTGTCCAGCATCACGTGCGCCCACTCCGACGAGATGCCGGCCAGGTCGCGGCGGCCCAGCGGCGCCTGCATGCTGTCGGGATCCGGGTCCTCCATTCGGATGGCCACGTAGACCGCGCCGTCGTCGTAGAGGATGCGCGCTTCGGTGGGCAGGGTGGAGGGCGCGCCCGGGTTGGGGGCGCGCTGCACGAAGCCGGTGAGCGGCGCCGCCTGCCGCCACGCCGCGTCGTTCAGCACGCCGTCGATCTGGGGCGGCTGCTGGGTGCGGGCAGCCTGGGCCTGCCGCCGGCCGGCGCTGCTTCCGGGGCCTTCACCGGCCATGGCGGCCTGCTGGGCGGCCGCGGGCGCGGCAAGGGCGAGTGCGGCCGCGAGGGCAAATGCACTGCGCATGATTGGACGATGCTCCACGTTGGAGGGCGCCCGCCGCGTAAGGGCGGCGGGCCGCGCGCGGCGAAGGACACGCCGCGCGTCCGGGGCGGCGGATGAGCACCGTTCGCCCCGGACGTGCGGTAAGATGCCGCCGCACACGCGCGAGTTCGAACGCGCAGGGTTAGCGGTCGGTTAGCGCGTGACGAGCGGAACGAGGGTAGGACGAGCGGTCGCCGAGGAGGTGTCACCAAGGATGCGGGGTGAGGGGCGCGCCCTGGGCGAGGGGAGGGCTGGTGGGGGTGGGAGTGCTACGGATAGGGTGGGGTGCGCCCCGGCCACCACGGGTTGAAACCCGCGGCCAGAAATGCCATAAGCCCCGTCTTTGCTCGTTCTTCGCAAAACGGGGCTTCACCTGCTCGCGCAGGCTGAGTCCGGCGCGTTTCCGCCTTTTGCGCGAAGCGCCCATGGTGTCGATGCCCCGCCGGGCGAGCTCCGCGGGCCGAGGGCGGGGCGTGTGGCGGTCATACTCTGGGGCTCACACCGCCGGCGGAGGCTCAGCCGCCACGAGCCAGGCCATGTGCTTGAGCTCCGGCTCGATCAGGCGCTCCCAGGCCAGGCGCACGGCGGCGGGGGAGCCGGGGAGGGAGAAGACGACGCGGCCGCGGTAGGTGCCGGCCGTGGCGCGGGAGAGCATGGCCGCGGCCCCCACCTGCTCCCAGCTGAGCATGCGGAACAGCTCGCCGAAGCCGGGGATGGGCTTCTCCAGGTGGCGCACCAGCACGTCGAACGTGGTGTCGCGCGGGGCGATGCCGGTGCCGCCGTTGAACACGATGACGCGCGCCGCGCCGAACGCCATCGCGCGCAGCGCCGCCTCCACCTCGGCCGGCTCGTCGCGGATCAGGCGGTAGCCCTCCACCGTGTGCCCGGCGGATTCAACGGCCTGGCGCAGCCAGATGCCGTTGGTGTCCGTCTCCTCCGTGCGCGAATCGCTCACGGTGACGATCGCCACGGGCACCAGCCCGCGCTCCGCGTCGGCCGCGCGGTGGTGCCGCTCGCTGCTTTCCGTCGTCATCCCCTCCTCCTCCCTGAATCGACTGGTGGACTGGCGAGTATCGGGTGCCCGGTGCCCAGGATCAAGTGCCCAGTGCCGGCAACGTCGCGTCCCCGGCCGTGGCGATTGAAATCGCGCGGAAACGTGGTGTCCGCCTGCACGGACGGTTCGTACCGGCCGCCGCACCGGTGCACGGGTGCCGCCCGCGAGCCGTTGAAGCCCCGCGGGGTTTGCGGGGGCTTTCCGCGGTCGTTGCGGCGGCTTCAGCCGCTCCGGCGCGAGCCCGGCCCTGCGCCTCTCGCACCCCGTACCATCGTACCTTTCACACGCTCGCACTTTCGCCCTTTCGCATCGCCTTTAGATTCGGTTCCGTCCTTCGCGGCGCCGACGCGGGCGGCGCGGACCGTGCGGCGGTGGCGCTGCGCGGCAGCATTACCCAGGTGCCGGCTCCGCGAAAAGATCGCCGCCGGGGCCGCGCTGATGGATGACGCACAGGCGCAGAACGAGATGATCGGCGACGCGGTGACACGGGCGACGGAGATCAGCGAGCAGAACGCCGCCGCGGCGAAGGAGGCCGCGGCCGCCCGCGTGCGCGAGCTCTCCACCCTCGGCGCGCGGACGTTCGAGCTGCCGCAGGCGCATTCCGCTCAGCCGATTTCGGCGTCAACCCCCGTGCCGCACCCGGCGGTGGACCGGTCGCGAGGTCCCGCGTCGTGACGGACGCCGCGGCGGGGACGGGGGAGATGGACGTGATGGATGCGGCTCCGCCGTCCGCCGCGCCGCGCCGCCGCCGTCGCGTCAACTGGAAGAAGGTGGGGCTGGCGGCGGTGATGGTCGGCGCGCTGGTCCTCTTTGCGTCGCAGGGCGGGCGGTTCAACTTCGAGACGCTGAAGGCGCACCGGGCGGAGCTGCTGGCGTTCACGGAGCGCCACTACGCGGCGATGCTCATCGGCGCGGTCCTCGTCTACACCGCGGCGACGGCCATCAGCTTTCCCGCCGGCGTGCTGCTTACGCTGGCGATGGGGCTGCTCTTCGGGCGGTGGGTGGGGACGGCGGCGGTGGTGCTGGCGGCGTCGGTGGGGGCCACGCTGGCGTTCCTGGCCGCGCGCTACCTGTTCGCGGACGCGGCGCGGCGGCGGATGGGGCCGCGGCTGCAGCGGCTGGCGCGCGGGTTCGAGCGGGATGCGTTCAACTACATCCTGTTCGTCAGACTGGTGCCCGTCTTTCCGTTCTGGCTGATGAACCTGGTGCCCGCCTTCACCCCGGTGAGCGCGCGCACCTTCTTCGTGGCGACGGCCATCGGCATTGCGCCGGGGACGTTCGTCTTCGTCAACCTGGGCGAGTCGCTGGGGCGCATCGAGTCCCCCCGCGACCTGGTCGGGGCCGACACGCTCCTGGCGCTGGCGCTGCTGGGCGTGCTGAGCCTGGTACCCATCGCATTCAAGAAGCTGCGCAACCGGAGAAAGAAACGCTGATGGCCGAAATCCACGTGGAACGCGTCCGCCGCATGCACCCCATCGCCCTGCTGGGGCTGGCGCTGGCGCTCGTGGCGCTGCTGATGCTGCTGGCCACGGGCCCGGGCTCGCGCTTTGGCTGGTGGCACTTTCCCACCAGCTTCTCGCTGATGCGCTACGCCGCGTACATGGGGCTCGCGGCGGCGCTGGTGTCGCTGGCCGGGCTGCTGCTGAGCCGCGGGCGGTGGCGCGTGGTGGCCGTGGCGGGGCTGGCGCTGGGTGTGCTGACCTGGTTTCTCCCGTGGAGCTGGCGGCGCGACGCGCGGCAGTACCCGGGCATCCACGACATCACCACGGACACGCAGAACCCGCCGGCCTTCGTGGCCGTCGTCCCGCTGCGCCAGGACGCGCCGAACCCGGTGGAGTACCCGGGCGATTCCGTGGCGCAGGTGCAGCGCGAGGCGTATCCCGACATTCAGCCGCTGATGATGGCGATGCCGGTGGATTCCGCGTTCTCGCTGGCGGTGCGGGTGGTGCACGCGATGGGATGGGAGCTGGTGGACCAGGACCGCGGCCAGGGCCGCATCGAGGCCACCGCGACCACGCCGTGGATGGGCTTCAAGGACGACGTGGTGATCCGGGTGTCGTCCGCGTCCGGCATCGCGCGGGTGGACGTGCGCAGCAAGAGCCGCGTGGGGCGGGGCGACGCGGGGGCCAACGCCAACCGCATCCGCCAGTACCTGCAGCGCCTGCGCGCGCTGGACCCGCGTCCCATCCAGACCGAGCCGTCGGCGTAGCGAGGACGGAAAGGCTTCGACGCGGGGCAGAGTAAACCAGAGAGTACGCGGAGAACGACCGGACTCCTCCGCGTACTCTCTCTTTACGCACGTACTCCGGGTTCAGGCTGTTTCGTCCTGCGTGATGCCGTAGCGGGCGCGCATCTCGGCCACCCAGGGGGGGATCTCGCGGTGGGTGCGCACGTAGGCTTCTTCCATGCAGCGAAGCATGGCGTCCACGGTGTTTGCCTGCGCGCTGGGCGGCAGGTCGAACACCAGCACCCGCAGCGCAGCAAAAGCGTCCTCGTCCGACAGCTCCTCGCGCTTCTGGGCCGTGTGCTGCAGGTACCAGCGCCGCAGCCGGTGAATGGTCTTGGTGTACGGCATGTTGCCGTCCAGGAACTTCTTGAGCCCGGACGGGCTCATCCCGATCTCCCGCGCGGCGGTGCGCAGCGAGGTGCGCTCCACCCGCTCCACCACGGCCTCCCGCATCTGCGGGATCAGCCGCACGTCCAGCCCCGCCGGGTCGTCCCCCTGCCTGGCGAGCTTTTCCATCAGCGCGCGCACCCCCGCGGGGTCGGTGGGCGCGTCTCCCGTGAACAGCTTTCTGATTCTCCTGGGCGGCTGCATGTTCCTGCTCCCTCCGGTCCGGTCGTGGTGCGACTCCCGATTCTTTGTACACAACGTACACTTGGGACCGGCTCAAAGGCAAATGGCGCACGCGGAGCGACGGGGCTTTCCGCCGCTCCGCCTGCTGCTTTCGCGCGCGTCCACCCACCCCCCGGCGAGACGTCATCCTGAGGAGGCGCCGCGCTGATCCTGCCCGTGGACGGATCCCGGCGGCCGACGAAGGACCTTGCCCGCAAAACCGGGGGCTTCTGTGCCTAAAAGCCGGCCCCCCGGTGCGGAGAAAGGTCGTTTGGTGGCGTCGCAACCGATTGTGCAGATTCAGGTTCCGTGCGCGCGCTCCCGGCATGGAAAGGGATTCGGGCGAGCTCCGCCGAGCGGGGCGTGGCACCTGCCCGGGCGACTGGATTTCTCAGGCGGCGCCACGGGTTCCTGCACCGGCAGCGATCACGCGGCGTCTCCTTCGAAACGTCAGCCGCGGCGCGAGCGACTTTCATCCCACAGGGTGCCCACAGCGCCGAATGACTCAGGATGACGTGGATGGGGGCAGTCGCCGCGTCAGGCGGCCCGCTCGCGCAGCGGGTTGATGATGCGGTGGGGCACGAAGCGGCTCAGGTTGTCGGTGATGGGGCCGGCGGACTCGCGGATGCCCATCCCCGCCGGCTCCTGCCCGATGATCCAGCTACCGATCACCGGCCGCGCGCCGCCGAAGTCCGGGAGCGGCGCGTACTCCTGGTAGACGAACCCCTCCTCGCCGTAGTCGCCGCCGCTGGCCGCCGCCTCGTGCCAGGGGCTCACGATGCGCACGTTGGCGCCCTCGCGGCTCAGCAGCGGCTTGGCCACGTACGCGTCCACCCCCTGCCGGAACATGAACTCGTCGCGGTACGCGGGGAGCAGGTTGGGGTGCCCCGGGCTGCGCTCCCAGAGGATGGGAAGGATCCCCTTGTTGCTCAGGATCATCTTCCACGCTGGCTCCATCCACTGCACCCGTCCCATGACGCGCGGGAGATGGGCGGAGAACGCCTCGCTCATCATCCACTCCCACGGGTACAGCTTGAAGATGCAGCGGATCTCCGCGCCGTCCGCGTCCACGAAGCGCCCGTCCACCACGTCCCAGCCGATCTCCTGCACCCCCAGCTGCACCGTGCGCAGCCCCGCCTGCTGCGCCGTGTCGCGCAGGTAGGTGAGGGTGGCCTCGTCCTCCACGTCGTCCAGCGAGGCAAAGTGGACGGTAGGGTCCAACAGGTGCGGCCGGAGCGCCGTCCACGTTTCAACCAGCGCCTCGTGCAGGCGGTTGAACTGGTCGCCGCCGGGAAAGCGCTCCTCCAGCCAGAACCACTGCGCTACCGCCGCTTCCACCAGGCTCGTCGGTGTGTCGGCGTTGTACTCCAGCAGCCGCGGCTCGCCCGTGCCGTCGTACGAGAGGTCGAAGCGCCCGTAGACGGAGGGCGCGTCGGCCTCCCACGACTCCTCGATCAGCGGCACGGCGGCGGGGGGAATGGCCAGCTCGGCGTAGCGCTTTTCGCGGATCACCGCCTCGGCCGCCTCGATGCACATGCGGTGCAGCTCGCGGGTGGCGTTCTCGATTCGGTAGACCTGCTCCAGCGTAAAGGTGTAGTGCGCCTCTTCGTGCCAGTACGGCACGCCGCCGGCGGTGTGGTGCCGCAGCCCCACCTCTTCCACCTTGCGCTCCCAGTCCTTCCGGGGCGCGTGCGTGTGGCGGTGCATGGTCAGCTGCGCCCCGAGCGGCCGCTGCCGATGGTGCCGAACCCGCCGCGCGACACGCGGGCGGCCGGCGCGCCGTGCGCCACGGGCCCGCCGGGGCGCGTGCGGGCCACGCCGCGGTTGTCGTAGTAGTACCCGCCCCACAGGATGGGGTAGTACATGGGCACGTACCCGGTGCGCGGCTGCTGCTCGCACACGTCGGGGTTGGCGGGGTCGCAGTACCCGCGCATGGTCTGCGTGGGGCGTTCTTCGCCGCATGCGGCGGCGGTCAGAGCCATCGACGACACCAGCGTGAGCCGGATGGCGGTCGACTTCTTCAACGTGTTCTCCCACCACGAAAGGTGAACGTCCGTGGACGGCCGTCAGGGCCATCCGCCTGGACGGCATGAATATACGATAACCGCGGCTACCGGTTTCGATGGGAATTCCGTGGCTGTGCGGACGGGGGTGATTGCGGCCGGCCCTGGAGCTGGGCGGTTGACTCGGCGGCGATCGCAGCGAAAAGCCCCGGAAACGCGCGGGCCCTGGAGAGGGATTACCGCCGGGCGTCAGCGGCCAAGTTCGGCAATGCCGAGCGCGCGGCAGATCTTCTGCGCGAGCCGATCGGGGATTTCAGTGGGGCGCGGGACCGCCTCGACCGCGCCGGTGGCGGGATTGGTCCACAGCGAGTGTGCGGCCCCCTCGCGAGATAGCAGCCGTGCGGCCGAAGGTGCCGGAGCAGCGCGCCGCGCTTCATCCAATGTGGACGATTGCGCGCTCGGCGTCGGCAGGCACCCCGCGCAACGCGTCGTCCAGCCGGTCCTCCAGGATCAGCGCGATCGCCTCACGAAGGCTGCCGACACATTCTTCCTTCGTCCGGCCCTGGCCGTTGGCGCCCGGAATCTCGGGGCAGTAGGAGACGGTGCCGGGCAACATCAGGCACCGCTTGACTTCCGGTCGGGATCGGATGTCGCCTGCACCCAGTACGTCTGCTTGTGGCCCAGCGCCTCGAACCGGCGCTGCTCCGCCTCCGCCGCCTGGGCCGTGTGGAACCGGCCGATGACGAAGCGGTTGCCGTTGTCGTCCTGGCGCCACAGCTCCCAGCCGGCGCTGGAATCACGATCGTGGGACATGCGGATCAGCGGGGTTCGGCGCCGTCCATCAGCTCGGCGCGCTCGCCGAGCTGCTCGCGCAGAAGGCGGCGGACGGCGTGCAGCTCGTCGGCGGAAGGAATGGCGCGCCTGGGCAGGTAGTACGCGTGGTGCTTGGTAAGGTACAGCAGCAGGAACTCCGGCGTTTCCACCGCGCGCCGAATGCCGGGCCACTGCAGGTGCGTGGTGGCGCTGAAGGAGGTGACCTGGTACCCCGTCTCATCCAGCGTCACGGAGTTGGGATGCGGGGCGTCCGGCCGCTGTTTCTCGAACCGCCGCGCCGCCAGCGGACCGATGATCCACACGTAGAGCCAGAACCAGGCCGCCAGCATCAGCAGCCACACGGAAATGCGCTCCAGGAAGTTCCCCCACCCCGCGTGTGGTATGACCAGGCCCACCACCAGTGCGGCGATGCCCAGCGCTCCGGTCATGCGCGCCACGTGCTGCCAGGCGCTTTCGGCGTGCCGCCACGCCAGCCGCTGGGCCCGGATGAACTCGGCGCGGTCGTAGAGAAAGGTGAAGCGCATCAGGGGTGCTGCGTCGATGGGTGTGTCGGCCGCGTGAGGGATGTAGCGGCTGCTGACGCCGTCCCGCCGCCACGGCTCCATCGCGCGGGCAGGTCATCGTTCGCGCC
>DATABT010000270.1:0-2850 GCA_036259455.1 Longimicrobium sp.
CGAAGGAGGCGCCCGCGTGATCCCTGCCGGTGCAGGAACCCATGGCGCCGACTGAGAAATCTACTCACCCGTGCTGGTGACACGGTTTTCCGCTCCGGGCTCGCCCCGGATCATCCGGCGCTGCGCGCACCCGGTCGGATGGACCTCGCTCGCGCCGCGGCTGTCATTTCGAAGGAGGTGCCCACGTGATCCCTGCCGGTGCAGGAACCCGTGGCGCCGACTGAGAAATCTACTCACCCGTGCTGGTGCCTTTCCGCCTGCCGGATTGCCCGTGGCCGTTTCCACCGTGCACGGGCAAGGCACCGGCGGGATGCTGGCCACCAGCACGGGCGAGTAGATTCCTCACTCGTTCCACGTTCGGAACGACGTTCTGGAGCGGTGGCGCCGTCATGGCGCCCCCGCCGGCTCCGGCTGTCCGCGGCGCCGGCCGATGTGCCCCGCCATGGTGCTGAAGTACACGTCCTCCAGGTCCGGCTCGACGGGCTCGTAGCCGGGGCCGGGCGCCGTCTCGCTGTACACGCGCACCAGGGTGCGCCCGCCGAGGAGCTTGGTGGAGATCACGGGATGCTCGCGCTCCACCTGCGCCAGCGCGCTCTTCTCGATCACCCGGCGCCAGATCCGCCCCCGCATCTCCTCCATCGCGTCCAGCGGCTCGGCCTCCAGCAGGATCTCGCCCCGGTCGATGATCGCCATCCGGGTGCACAGCTCGGCGACGTCCTCCACGATGTGCGTGGAGAGGATCACCGCGCTGTTCTCGCCCAGCTCGCTCAGCAGGTTCAGGAACCGCACGCGTTCCGCCGGGTCCAGCCCCGCCGTGGGCTCGTCGACGATGAGCAGCTTCGGATTGCCCAGCAGCGCGACCGCCACGCCGAACCGCTGCTTCATCCCGCCCGAGTAGCCGCCCAGCTTCTGCCTGCGCACCTCCCACAGGTTCGTCTGCCGGAGGAGCGCATCCACCACCTCCCTGCGCGCCCGGCGCTCGCCGATGCCCTTGAGCAGCGCAAAGTGGCTCAGCAGTTCCTCCGCGCTCACCCCTGGATAGACGCCGAACTCCTGCGGCAGGTAGCCCAGCGTCTGCCGCACCGCGTCCTTCTGCCGCACGACGTCCAGATCGCCGAGATGGATGCTGCCTTCATCCGGCTCCTGCAGCGTGGCCAGGATGCGCATCAGCGTGGACTTGCCTGCGCCGTTGGGCCCCAGCAGGCCGTACATCCCCGCCGGAACCGTGAGCGTCACGTCCCTCAGCGCCTGCACGCCGTTGGGATACGTCCTGGATACGCCGCGAATCTGTAGTTCCATGGCTTCCTTTGGACGCGCCCGGCGTCCAGCACGAACGGTGACGAGACGGGTGCAGGCGCACCCGCTACGTGGATCCCGAGGAGAACGCTTCGCGTTCTCGCGAGAACGGCTGTACGTGGCGCTCCCCCGCCGATGGGTCAGTCCCAGTGCAGTCCGAGGACCGCGAGGACCACCCGTGCAGCCACCAGCATCACCGTGAGCAGGGTGGGAAAGAGTGCCAGCCCCACCGAAAAGGTGAGCCCCATTCGGTAGAGCGTCGGCCCGGTGGGCAGCACGCGGCGGCCCCACAGCTTCTCCAGGAGGAGCTCCGTCGCCGGACCGAAGAAGTAGCAGAGGTTGGCCATCCCCCCAAAGACGGCCGCCAGGACCAGGGCCTCCGGGAACATCGCGTCCCCGCCCATCAGCGTGTCGAAGAATCCGACGGTTCCCAGGGAGACCAGCCCCGCCACGCCCACGCACGCGTTGTAGGCAAGGCGCCTGCGCTCCCACCAGGCGACGATCGCGGGCGTGCTGCGGCTCGCGGGGGCCGCGAAGAGGAACTCGGTAAGCGTGGTGTTCATCGTCCTCGTCCGTGCTCCAGGTTGTTCTCGAGGGGCGCGCCTGCTCCACATGGCAAGGTCGTGCCACCTCGGCCACCGCAAATTACTTTGTAGCACAAAGCATACCATAGGCTCCCCCGCTGAGGGGGTGATCGGGGCGTGCTCCTGCTTCAGGGGTCACTCCCTCCGGCGCCCGCCGCCGGGGGCGCCGTCGCTCCGCCGCGGAAAATGGGCGTTGCGGAGCCCGGGATTCGTCAGGTCGAGGCCAATGACCTTTCCGGCGGCGTCGCGGCGGAACCGGATCGTCGTGGCGCCGCGCTGAAAGACGTCGGGGTCGATCGGCGCGAACTCGATCGGCGGCGATCCATTGAGCCGGCCCGACAGGCCGTTCCCGGCCGGCGTGATCTCCACCGCGCCGATCTCATCGGTCTCGTACCGGCCGGCAAAGGCCGCCAGTTCGGCCGCGCCCGGCGCATACGGCCGCGCGCGGCGATACCGCGTCGTCTGACCCTCCATGGATCTCAGCTCGAGCTGGTCCTGCGACACGAAGTGCAGTTCGAACTCATCCTGCGACATGAAGCGCAGAGTGCCGCGCGAATTTCGGAAACGGTCCTGGCCCAGCGCGACGAGCGGGGGGCCGCCCGCGACGCGAAGCCTGCCGTCGTTCACCACCAGGCGCAGCGGCTCGCCCGTTCGCTCGCTGAAGAACAGCCCGGCCCTGCCGCCCAGGTCGGGTGCCGTACCATCCGCGGCGGCGGGCGCCGGCCCGGCGGCTGCGGCCGCTCCGGCGGAAGAGCAGACCGAGTTCACCGTCGTCCTCACCGACGCCGGCGACAAGAAGATCAACGTCATCAAGGCCGTCCGCGAGGTCACCTCGCTCGGCCTGAAGGAAGCGAAGGACCTCGTCGAGGGCGCTCCCCAGACCGTAAAGGAAGGCGTGACCAAGGACGAGGCCGACAAGATCAAGAAGGCGTTCGAAGAGGCCGGCGCCAAAGTGACGATCAAGTAAGCG
>DATABT010000271.1:0-4297 GCA_036259455.1 Longimicrobium sp.
CCGCAGCGTGGCGCTGTCGGCGGGCGCTTCACGCCGCCGCCCGCCGATGCGCCGCGCGCCGCGGGGGGCCAGGCGAACGGGCTCGGGGGGGCGGCGGGCGCGCTGCTCCGCCTGCATCTCGCAGGCAATGCGGCGCTGGTCCTCCGAAAGAAGGTTCTGCACCGCCAGCGACGCCGCGCGGTTGTTGCGCCCGATCTGCTCCAGCGCGGGGCGGGTGCGTTCCCACCGCTCGGTGCCCGCGCGGGGCCGGTCGCCGTCCCACGTCTCGCGAACGTAGCTGCGCAGCGAGTCGTTGGCGGCGTTGAGCACGATGGCCAGGGAGTCCAGCGTGGTCACCTGCGCCCCGGTGAGCCCCAGCCGCTGCCTCTCGCCGATGAGCCCGTAGAGGCTGGGCGTGTTGTTTCCGCTCACGTCCAGCACCAGCGGACCGTCCAGCGCGCCGCCCGGCCCGGGCGAGGGGCGAGGCGCCTCTCCGGGCTCCTGGTGGGCGCCGCACGCGGCCAGCGCCATCAGCCCCAGCATCAGCATCATCCGTCTCACGGCCAACCTCCCGTCGTCATGGGTCCGTCCCGCACCCGCTCGTCGTTCGGAGTGCGGAAATCTCACGGCAAACGGAGTTCCGCTCCGTCAGATGCGCCCGCCGTGCTGCGTTTACCTCCATCCAGCCCCTCCGGGTCCATCCCCCGCCCTGCTTCCCGGGAGGCCGACCATGACCCGTTCCCGCCCATCCCGCTCCTCCTCCCGGCCCTCATCCTCCCCCTGTGCGCCGTTCCCGCGGCCGCGCAGACGGTGCGCGGGCGCGTGGTGGACGCGGAGTCCGACGCCCCCATTCCCGGCGCGCTGGTGCGGCTGCTGGAGCCCTGGGCGGACGCATCGACTTCCGCCGCCTTCCCAACGGTGCGTGGATCGTTCCCAGCTGGGCGATCCGCGTGCCGCTGCTGCGGATGGACAACGAGCCGGAGTTCTCGCTGGCTCCATGCGCCGCTTCCGCATCTACGGCATCAGCGAGCAGGGCGGACAGGTGCTGGAGGTGCGCACCGAAGACGGCGCCACCGTACCGCTGGGCGACTCCGCGCCGTAATCCTCCGGCGCCGAGCCGGCGCATCCGCATCTTTGGGGGATAGACACGCGGCGGCCGGGCGGACCCTTATCGTGCGTGGATGCGATGATGTGGACGTGCATCCACGTCCACGATCCCATTCCGTGCGGATTTGTCACGGGCGATCGACGTCCATCGCGGACCCGGACCGCGTAACCCCCGCCGCCTGCCGGAGCGGCGATTGACGTTGGTTGCGCTCCCTTCCAGGTAGCGCGCCTTCCGCTCAGCGACCCGGCGCCCCATCCTTCACGGATGCATTCACCGGCCGCCGTGGCGCTCAAGGTCGACATCCTCGTCATCGGGGCCGGGCAGGCCGGCCTTTCCGCCGCGTATCATCTCCGAAAGCAGGGGCTGGCGCCCCACCGCGGCTTCGCGGTCGTGGACCAGGCGCCCGGGCCCGGCGGCGCGTGGCAGTTCCGCTGGCCGTCGCTCACCCTGAGCACCGTCAACCGCATCCACGACCTGCCCGGGATGCGCTTCTCCGACGCGGTCGGCACCGCCGCCGGCGAGGTGCGGGCCAGCGTGGCCGTGCCCCGCTACTTCGCGGCGTACGAAAAGGCGTTCGGCCTTCCCGTCTATCGCCCCATCAAGGTGAAGGTGGTCTGCGATCGGGGCGGGCGGCTGCGCGTGGAGACGGACCGGATGGAGGTGTCGGCCGCGGGGATCATCAACGCGACCGGGACGTGGGAGACGCCGTACGTCCCCGCCTATCCGGGCGCCGACCGGTTCGCCGGACGCCAGGTGCACACCAAGGACTATCGTACGGCGGACGAGTTCGCCGGAAAGCACGTGGTGATCGTGGGTGGCGGCATCTCGGCCATCCAGCTGCTCGACGAGATCTCGCGCGTGACCACGACCACCTGGGTTACGCGCAGGCCGCCGCAGTTCCGCCAAGGGCCCTTCGACGAGCAGGCCGGCCGCGCCGCGGTGGCGATGGTGGAAGACCGCGTGCGCCGCGGCCTGCCGCCGGTGTCCGTGGTGTCGGTGACGGGGCTGCCGGTCACCCCCGCCATCCAGGCGATGCGGGCGCGCGGCGTGCTCGACCGCCTGCCGATGTTCAGCGAGATCGTGGAAGAGGGCGTGCGCTGGGCGGACGGTACGGTGGTGCGGGCGGACGTCATCCTGTGGTGCACCGGGTTCCGCAGCTCGCTGGACCACCTGGCGCCGCTGATGCTGCGCGAGCCGGACGGCGGCATCGTGATGACGGGGCGCCTGGCGACGCAGGTGGCGAAGGACCCGCGCATTCACCTGGTGGGCTACGGCCCGTCCGCCTCCACCATTGGCGCCAACCGCGCCGGCCGCGCCGCCGCGACGGAGCTGATGGAATTTCTGGGGCTCAGGCCGGGCGTGTGAGCCCGGCGCGGGTCGCGCGCTCGGGGAGACAGTGAATTCGCGCTGGCAGATCGCAATGCTCCACCTGCGCGGACCGCGGGCCGCGGGCCGTGAGTCCAGCGCGCTCGCGGCGGCCACCAGGTTCGGAGGGTTCGCTCGCGAACGGCCGATTGCGCGCCGTTGAAGCCCCGCGCACTTTGCGGGGCTTTCCGCGCTCGGCGCGGCGGCCTTAGCCGCTCTGGCGCGAGACCCTCCAATCACCGAAGACCCGACACAGCCGTGCGCATCACGCCCCTCATCCTCCTGATCCTGACGTCATCGACCAACCCCGCCGCGTTGAACGCGCAGGAGCGGCCGCGGGCGCGGGAGGCCGGCGTGGTGGTCGGCATTCTGCCGCCGGGGCCGCTGAACGCCATCACCGACGTGGAGGGCGTGCGCGTGGGGCAGACCACGGTGGTGGAGGGCGATTCCGTGCGCACGGGCGTCACCGCCATCCTTCCCCACGGCGGCAACCCGTTCCGCGAGCGCGTGCCGGCGGCCATTCACGTGGGCAACGGCTTCGGCAAGCTGCTGGGGGTGACGCAGGTGCGCGAGCTGGGGGAGAAGGAGACGCCCATCCTGCTCACCTGCACCCTGTGCGTGTGGAACGCGGCCAACGCCATGGCGGACTGGATGCTGGCGCGCCCCGGGATGGAGGACGTGCGCTCCATCAACCCCGTCGTGGGGGAGACGAACGACGGCGGGCTGAACGCCATTCGCACGCGCCCGCTGCGCGCGGAGCACGTGGTGGCGGCGCTGGAGGGCGCGTCCGCGGGGCCGGTGCAGGAGGGCGCCGTGGGCGCGGGGACGGGGACGATCGCGTTCGGGTGGAAGGGCGGCATCGGCACCAGCTCGCGCCGGCTGCCGTCCAGCCTGGGCGGATGGACGGTCGGCGTGCTGGTGCAGACCAACTACGGCGGCAACCTTACGGTCAACGGCGCGCCGGTGGGGCGCGAGCTGGGGCGCTACATCTTTGCGCCGCAGCTCGAAGGTCCCCAGGACCGCGGTGACGGGAGCGTGATGATCGTCGTGGCCACGGACGCGCCGCTGGACGCGCGCAACCTGGAGCGCCTGGCCAGCCGCGCCATCGTGGGGCTGGGGCGCACGGGCGCGTCGATGACCAACGGCTCGGGCGACTACGTGATCGCCTTCTCCACCTCCGCGGAGGTGCGGCGCACGCCGGGCGCGCGCGAGCCGGCGTCCATCCGCGACCTGCCGAACGAGCCCGCCACCACCCTGTTCCACGCCGTAGCGGAAGCCACGGAGGAGGCGATCCTCAACTCCATGTTCCGCGCCACGACCACCACGGGGAACGGGATGACGGTGGAGGCGCTCCCCATCGATCGCACGCTGGAGGTGCTGCGGCGGTACAACGCGCTCGGCTGGGACCGGTCGCTGCCGCCGGGACGGCCGTGACGGGGTGATGGGGGGATGCGGGGGATGGAGTGATGTCGTGCGGGCCCTCTCCCCCGCCGACTTCGCCGCTTGTTCCTCGCGGCTCGCCGCGACCCCTCCCCCAACGCCGCCCCAAACCCCGGAGGAGGGGTGGGCTACGGGAGATTTTTTCAGTACCGCGGCAGCTTTCGGAACGGATCCATCGACATCCCCTTCCTCCAGATCTCCGACCAGACGCCGCTGCAGGGCGTGGCCGACATCCTTGCCCGCCCGATCGTGCAGCTGGAGGGGCTGGGGCAGCCGCTGCGGGGGCGCGCGACGGCGTCGGCAACCTGGGCGAGATGCTGGGCGGCACCGCGGCGGAGCTGGGCGCGTGGGCCGGCTGCTGCAGGAGAGCGGGAACGAGCTCAAGGCGCTGGCGGGATAGGAAGT
>DATABT010000272.1:0-16039 GCA_036259455.1 Longimicrobium sp.
GGTGCGCGAGGCGCGGGTGATCGTCCGTGAGGACCAGCCGGGTGAGAAGCGGCTCGTCGCCTACGTGGTGGGCGATGCGGATGCCGGCGAGCTGCGCGCCTTCCTGCGGCGGAGCCTCCCGGAGTACATGCTGCCAGGCGCCATCGTCTCCCTGGATCACCTGCCGCTGACGCCCAACGGCAAGCTGGACGTCAGGGCGCTCCCCGCGCCGGAGCTGGCGTCGGGGGAGGAGCGGTACGTGGCGCCGCGCACCCCCGCGGAGCAGCTGCTGGCGGGGGTCTGGGCCGACGTGCTGCAGCGCGGGCGGGTGGGCGCGCACGACGACTTCTTCGACCTGGGCGGGCACTCGCTGCTGGCCACGCGCGTGGTGTCGCGGGTCCGCGAGGTGTTCGGGGTGGAGCTGCCGCTGCGCGAGCTGTTCGAGCACTCCACCGTGGCCGGGCTGGTGGAGCGCATCGAGGGGCTGCGCCGCGAGGACGGCGACGTCGCGCCGCCGGTGGTGCCGGTGGAGCGCGACCGCCCGCTGCCGCTTTCGTTCGCGCAGGAGCGGCTCTGGTTCCTGGACCGGCTGCAGCCGGGCGGCGGGTTCTACAACATCCCGTCGGCGCTGCGGCTGGGGGGCGCGCTGGACGTCCCCGCGCTGGAGCGGGCGCTGGGCGAGATCGTCCGCCGCCACGAGTCGCTGCGGACGACCTTCGCCGACGACGGCGAGTCGCCGGTGCAGGTGATCGCCCCGTTCACCGGCTTCGCGCTTCCCGTCGAAGACCTCTCGTCGATGGACGCGGAGGAACGCGAGGCGGAGGTGCGGCGCCGCGCCACCGACGAGGCGGTGCGCCCCTTCGACCTGGCGGCGGGGCCGCTCTTCCGCGCCTCGCTGCTGCGGCTGGCGGAGGACGACCACGTGCTGCTGGCGGGGATGCACCACGTGGTCAGCGACGGGTGGAGCACGGACATCTTTCTCCGCGAGCTCTCCGTCCTGTACGGCGCGTACCGCGAAGGGCGCGAGTCGCCGCTGCCGGAGCTGCCGGTGCAGTACGCCGACTTCGCCGTGTGGCAGCGCGAGCGGCTGGGGGGCGAGGCGCTGGAGCGAGAGCTGGCGTGGTGGCGGGACCGGCTGGCCGGCGCGCCCGCGCTGCTGGAGCTGCCCACGGACCATCCCCGTCCCGCCGTGCGCGGCTACCGCGGCGACTTTCACGCCCTGCGGCTGGACGCGGAGCTGGTCGGTCACCTGCGCGCGCTGGCCCGCCGCGAGGGCGGCACGCTGTACATGGTGGTCCTGGCCGCCTTCCAGGCGCTGCTTTCCAAGTACGCGGGCACGGACGACGTGGTGGTGGGCATTCCCATCGCCGGGCGGACGCGGCGGGAGACGGAGGAGCTGATCGGCTTCTTCGTCAACACGCTGGTGCTGCGGACGGACCTGGCGGGCGACCCCGCCTTTCACGAGGTGCTGCGCCGGGTGCGCGAGGCCACGCTGGGCGCGTACGAGCACCAGGAGGTGCCGTTCGAAAAGCTGGTGGAGGAGCTGCGGCCGGAGCGCTCGCTCAGCCACTCGCCGCTGGTGCAGGTGATGTTCAACCTGATGGAAGAGGCCGGGACGGCGGGCGGAGACGGCGAAGGGCTGGCCGGGCTGGAGGTGCGCGGGGTGGGGATGGACGGCGCCGTCGCCAAGTTCGACCTCACCCTGGTGCTCACCGCCGGCGCCGGCGGGGCGTCGGGCGCGCTGATCTACAGCACGGAGCTGTTCGAGCGCGCCACCATCGAGCGGATGGTGGGCCACCTGGGGCGCGTGCTGCAGCAGGTGGCGGCCGATCCCGGCGTTCACCTGTCCGGACTGGCGCTGGTGGACCAGGCGGAACGGCGCTGGGCGGTGGAGGCGTGGAACCGCACGGAGGCGGAGTATCCGGCGGACGCCTGCATCCACCAGCTCGTGGCCGCGCAGGCCGCGCGCACGCCGGACGCCGTGGCGCTGGTGCACGCGGACGACACGCTGACCTACGGCGAGCTGGACGCGCGCGCCAACCGGCTGGCGCACCGGCTGCTGGAGCTGGGCGCGCGGCCGGAGGCGCCGGTGGCCATCTGCCTCCCCGCGGGGATCGCCGGCTTCGTCGCGGTGATGGGGATCCTGAAGGCCGGCGCGCCGTACCTGGCGCTGGACCCCGCCTCGCCCGACGAGCGCATCGGCGTGATCCTCCAGGAGTCGGGCGCGCGCATCGTGATCGCGGACGCGTCGGCGGCGTCGCGCGCGTGGGCGGAGGGGCGCACCTTGGTGGCCGCGGAGGGGCTGGCGGCGCTGGACGCGTATCCGCGGACGGCGCCGGCGCCGCGCGTCACCCCGCGGCACCTGGCCTACGCGCTGTACACCTCCGGCTCCACCGGGCAGCCCAAGGGCGTGCTGGTGGAGCACGGCAGCGTGTGCAACCTGGCCGCCGCCTTCTCCCGGATCTACGCGCTGGCCCCGGGCGACCGCGTGCTCCTGCTGGCCCCGCTGCACTTCGACTCGTGGGTGGCGGACCTGTTCGCCGCCCTCACGTCCGGCGCGGCGGTGCACGTGCTGCACGGCGACGCCGTGCTCCCGGGCCCCGCGCAGGTGGAGCTGCTGCGGCGCGAGCGCATCACCCACGCCAAGTACAACCCCTCCGTTCTGGCCGCGCTCCCCCCGGCCGCGCTCCCCGACCTGCGGGTGCTGACCGTGGGCGGCGAGGCGGTCACGGGCGAGCTGGTGGCCCGCTGGCGGTCCGGACGGCGCGTGCTGCACGCCTACGGTCCCACCGAGGCCACGGTGCGCGCCTGCACCCACTGGTGCGCGAGCGACGAGCCCGGGGCCCCGCCGCTGGGAACGCCCATCGCCAACACGCGGCTGTACGTGCTGGACGCGGCGCTCGACCCGCTTCCGGCGGGGGTGGCGGGGGAGCTGGTGATCGGCGGCGTGCAGGTGGCCCGCGGGTACCTGGGCCGCCCCGCGCTGACCGCGGAGCGCTTCGTCCCCGACCCGTTCAGCGGCGTCCCCGGCGCGCGGATGTACCGCACCGGCGACCGCGCGCGCCGCAAGGCCGACGGTACGCTGTGGTTCCTGGGCCGCGTGGACGACCAGGTCAAGATCCGCGGCTTCCGCATCGAGCCGGGCGAGGTCCAGGCGGTGCTGCGCCGGCACCCGGACGTTTCCGCCTGCGCCGTCGTCGCCCGCGAGGACGCGCCGGGCGACCCGCGGCTGGTGGCGTACGTGGTGGGCGGCGCGGACCCCGAGGCGCTGCGGGCGCACCTGCGGCAGAGCCTGCCCGAGTACATGGTTCCCGCCGCGTTCGTGGCGCTGGAGCGGCTTCCGCTCTCCGCCACCGGCAAGCTGGACCGCCGCGCGCTCCCGGCGCCGGAGGGCGTGGCCGGCGAGGGGCAGTTCGTGGCACCGCGCACCCCCGTGGAGGCGGTGCTGGCGGAGATCTGGGCCGCGGTGCTGGGGCGCGACCGCGTGGGGGTGGAGGACGGCTTCTTCGAGATGGGTGGGCACTCGCTGCTGGCCACGCGGCTGGTGTCGCGGGTGCGCGAGGCGTTCGCCGTCGAGCTGCCGCTGCGGGCCGTCTTCGAAGGCCCCACCATCGCCGCCATGGCGGAGCGGGTAGAGGCGCTGCGCCGCGCGGAGCTGCCCGCGCTGCCGCCCGTCGTCCCGGTGGACCGGGACCGGCCGCTGCCGCTCTCCTTTGCGCAGGAGCGGCTGTGGTTCCTGGACCGGCTGGAGCCGGAGAACCCCTTCTACAACCTGGCCGCCGCGCTGCGGCTGGGAGGCGCGCTGCACGTCCCCGCGCTGGAGCGGGCGCTGGGCGAGATCGTCCGGCGGCACGAGACGCTGCGGACGACGTTCGCGGACGTGGGCGGAACGCCGGTGCAGGTGATCGCCCCGTTCGCGGGATTCACCCTTCCCGTCGAGGACCTGTCGGCGCTGGACGCCGGCGCGCGCGACGCCGAGGTGCGGCGGCGGGCGACGCAGGAAGGGCTGCGGCCGTTCGACCTGGCGGCCGGCCCGCTCTTCCGCGCCGGGCTGCTGCGGCTGGCCGGCGACGACCACGTGCTGCTGCTGGCCATGCACCACGTGGTGAGCGACGCGTGGAGCATGGGCGTGCTCTATCGCGAGCTGTCGGCGCTGTACGAGGCGTACAGGAACGGTGAGGAAAGCGCTCTGCCGCCTCTTCCCGTGCAGTACGCGGACTTCGCCGTGTGGCAGCGCGAGCAGCTGCGGGGCGAGGCGCTGGAGCGCGAGCTGGCGTGGTGGCGCGAGCGGCTGGCCGGCGCGCCCGCGCTGCTGGAGCTGCCGGCGGACCATCCGCGCCCCGCGACGCAGAGCTACCGCGGCGCCTACGCGCCCGTCCGCCTGGCGGCGGAGCTGGTGGAGCGGCTGCGGGCGCTGGCCCGCCGCGAGGGCGCCACGCTCTACATGGTGGTGCTGGCCGCCTTCCAGGCGCTGCTGTCGAAGTACGCGGGCACGGACGACGTGGTCGTGGGAACGCCCATCGCCGGGCGCACGCGGCGCGAGACGGAGGAGCTGATCGGCTTCTTCATCAACACCCTGGTCCTGCGCACGGACCTCGCCGGCGACCCCGCGTTCCGGCAGCTGCTGCGGCGCGTGCGCGAGACGACCCTCGGCGCGTACGAGCACCAGGAGGTGCCGTTTGAAAAGCTGGTGGAGGAGCTGCGCCCCGAGCGCTCGCTCAGTCACTCGCCGCTGGTGCAGGTGGTGTTCGACCTCACCGAGCGCGGCGCGGCCGGCGGCGGCCTTGCGGACCTCTCCGTCCGCGGCGTGGACACCGACGACGCCGTCGCCAAGTTCGACCTCTCCCTGACCCTCACGGCCGGCGGCGGCGGCGTGGCGGGCGCGCTGGTCTACAGCACGGACCTGTTCGAGCCGCGCACGGTCGAGCGGATGATGGAGCACCTGGTCCGCGTGCTGGAGCAGGTGGCGGACGACGCGGACCTGCGCCTGTCCCGGCTGGACCTGGCGGGGGACGACGAGCGGCGGATGCTGCTGGAAGAGTGGAACCGCACGGCCCGCCCCTTCCCGCGCGGCGTGTGCATCCACGAGCTCTTCGGCCGGCAGGTGCGCGAGCGGCCGGACGCGGAGGCGCTGGCGTGGGACGATCTCCATCTCACCTACGCGGAGCTCGACGCGCGGGCCAACCGCCTGGCGCATCATCTCGTGGCGCAGGGCGTCCGCGCGGACCATCGCGTCGGGGTGATGATGGAGCGCGGCGCGGAGCTGATCATCAGCATACTCGCCGTCCTCAAGGCCGGCGGCTGCTACGTGCCGCTGGATCCGGAGTATCCGGCGGAGCGGCTGCGGATGATGCTGGCGGATGCCGGCGTGCGCGTGCTGGTCACCCGCCGCGGGCTGACGGCTCCGGTGGATGACTTCGGCGGCGCGATCGTCTGCATCGACGAGGCGGAGGACGTGCTCGCGGCGCTGCCGGCGGAGGCGCCGTCCGTCGCCGTGTCGCCGGACAACCTGGCGTACGTCGTCTACACCAGCGGCAGCACGGGGCGGCCCAAGGGGGTGATGGTGGCCCACCGCCACGTGGTGCAGCTGGTGGTGGAGACGGACTACGTCGATCTGCGGCCCGGCGACCGCGTGGCGCAGGCGTCCAACGCCAGCTTCGACGCGCTCGCCTTCGAGGCGTGGGGCGCGCTGCTGAACGGCGCCACGCTCGTGGGCATCGGCAGGGACACGCTCCTTTCGCCGGCCGCGCTGCGCGACACGCTGCGCCGCGAGCGCATCACCACGCTCTACCAGACCACGGCGCTGCTCAACCAGCTCACGCGCGAGCAGCCGGACGTGTTCGCCACCCTGCGCGAGGTGCTGTTCGGCGGGCAGGCGTCGGACGCGGACCGCGTGCGCGCGCTGCTGCGGAGCGGCAGGCCCGCGCGGCTGGTGCACGTGTACGGCCCCACCGAGACCACCGCGTGGTGCTCGTGGGAGCAGGTGGAATCCGTCCCCGGAGACGCGCTGACCGTGTCCGTGGGGCGCCCGACGGGGAACGCGCGCATCTACATCCTGGACCTTTCGCTGCAGCCCACGCCGGTCGGCGTGCCCGGCGAGGCGTACGTGGGCGGCGCGGGGATCGTGCGCGGCTACCTGGACCGCCCGGGGCTCACGGCGGAGCGCTTTCTCCCCGACCCCTTCGCGGACGAGCCCGGCGCGCGGATGTACCGCACCGGCGACCGGCTGCGCTGGATTGAAAGTGCGGAAGCAACCGCGACCACTCCCGCACCGGCGCACTCACGCACTCACGCGCTGGAGTTCGTGGGGCGGCTGGACGCGCAGGTCAAGATCCGCGGCTTTCGCATCGAGCCGGGCGAGGTGGAGAGCGTGCTTGCCGCCCACGACTGGGTGGACGAGGTGCGCGTGATCGTGCGCGAGGACGAGCCCGGCGAGCCGCGGCTGGTGGCGTACGTGGTGGGCCAGGTGAACGAGGGCGAGCTGCTGGACCACGCGCGGCAGAGCCTGCCGGAGTACATGGTCCCCGCCGCCGTGGTGATCCTGGACCAGCTGCCGCTTACGCCCAACGGCAAGCTGGACGTCCGCGCCCTCCCCGCCCCCGGGTACGTGGCCGGGCAGGAGTACGTGGCGCCGCGCGACGAGACCGAGGCGGTGCTGGCCACCGTGTGGGCCCAGGTGCTGCGCCGCGAGCGCGTGGGCATCCACGACAACTTCTTCCTGCTGGGCGGCCATTCGCTCCTGGCCACGCGCGTGGTGTCGCGCGTCCGCGAGGTGTTCGGCGTGGAGCTGCCGGTGCGGGCGATGTTCGAAGGCCCCACCGTGGCGCAGGTGGCGGCGCGGGTGGGCGAGATGCGGGCCGGCGGCGCGCCGCGGCTGGAGCCCGTCGTCCCCGTCGATCGCACCGGGCCACTGCCGCTGTCGTTCGCGCAGGAGCGGCTCTGGTTCCTGGACCGGCTGGAGCCGGACAGCCCGTTCTACAACGTCCCCGCCGCGATGCGCCTGTCCGGCGCGCTGGACGCGGCCGCGCTGGAGCGCGCGCTGGGCGAGATCGTCCGGCGGCACGAGGCGCTGCGCACCGTCTTCACCGACGTGGACGGCGTCGCGGCGCAGACCGTCGTCCCCTTCGCCAGCTTCTCGCTGCCGGTGGAGGACGCGGGCCTGGGGGATGAGGATGGCGAGGGCGCCGTCCGCCGCGCCGCCGCGGCCGAAGCCGCGCGGCCGTTCGACCTGGCCGCGGGGCCGCTCTTCCGTGCCCGGCTGCTGCGGGTGGACGCCGAGGAGCACGTCCTTCTGCTGACCATGCACCACATCGTCAGCGACGGGTGGAGCCTGGGGGTGCTCTTCCGCGAGCTGTCCACGCTCTACGCGGCGTATCGCGAGGGGGGCGAATCGCCGCTGCCGGAGCTGGCGGTGCAGTACGGCGACTACGCGGTGTGGCAGCGCGCGCAGCTGCGCGGCGACGCGCTGGACCGGCAGATGGCGTGGTGGAAGGCGCGGCTGGCCGGCGCCCCCGCGCTTCTGGAGCTGCCCACGGACCATCCGCGCCCGGCCGTGCAGAGCTTCCGCGGCGCCGCGGAGCCCATCGCCCTGCCGCGCGACCTGCTGGAGCGGCTGGAGTCACTGGGGCGCGGCGAGGGCGCCACGCTCTTCATGGTGCTGCTGGCCGCCTTCCAGGTGCTGCTCGGAAAGTACGCCGCCACCGACGACGTGACCGTGGGCACGCCCATCGCCGGGCGCACGCGGGCCGAGGTGGAGCCGCTGATCGGCTTCTTCGTCAACACCCTGGTGCTGCGGACGGAGCTGGGCGGCGACCCCGACTTCCGCGAGGTGCTGCGCCGCGTGCGCGAGGTCACCGTGGGCGCGTACGAGCACCAGGACGTGCCGTTCGAAAAGCTGGTGGCGGAGCTGCGCCCCGAGCGCAGCCTGGACCACTCGCCGCTGTTCCAGGCCATGCTGCTGGTGCACGAGGGCGGGGAGGGCGAGGGCATCGCGCTCCCGGGCCTCCGCGTGGGCGGCGTGGACGAGGAGATCGCGACCACCAAGTTCGACCTGACGCTCTCGCTGGCGGCGGGCGCGGACGGGCTGCGCGGCGACCTGATGTACGCCTCGGCGCTCTTCGAGCCGGCCACGATCCGCCGCATGCGGGGCCACTTCGCCCGGCTGCTGGAGCAGGTGGCGGAGCGCGCGGACGTCCCCCTGTCGCGCCTGGAGCTGCTGGGCGCGGACGAGCGGCGGACGGTGCTGGAGGCGTGGAACCAGACGGCGGAGGACGCGTCCGCCGACCTGCCGGTGCACGAGCGCTTCCGCGCCCAGGCCGCGCGCACGCCGGACGCCCCCGCCGTCCGCTTCCGCGGCGAGACGATCCGGTATCGCGCGCTGGACGAGGGATCCAACCGGCTCGCGCGGCTGCTGCGGCGGCGCGGGGTGGGGCCGGACGTGCGCGTGGGGCTGTGCATCGACCGCTCGCCGGAGATGGTGGCGGCCGTGCTGGGCGTGCTGAAGGCGGGCGGCGCGTACGTGCCGCTTGACCCCGCGTATCCCGCCGAGCGGCTGCGGGGAATGCTGGACGACGCCGACGCGGCGCTGCTGCTGACGACGGAGCGGCTGGCCGGCATCGTCCCTGCCCGCGAGGGGATGGAGGTCATTCGCCTGGACGCCGCGGCGGCGGAGGTCGGCGCGGAGAGAGCGGAGCCGCTGGAGAGCGGGGTGCATCCGCGCACCCTGGCGTACGTCCTCTTTACCTCCGGCAGCACGGGGCGGCCCAAGGGCGTGGCGGTGGAGCACGCCGGGGTCGGCAACTACCTCGCCTGGGCGGCGCGCACCTATCCCGGCCGCGGCTCGGCCGTGCACACCTCGCTCTCGTTCGACCTCACGGTCACCAGCCTGTTCGTCCCGCTGCTCTCGGGCGGGTCGGTGGAGCTGGTGGACGAGGCCGACGGCGTGGAGGGGCTGGCGGAGCGGCTGGGGCGGGACGGTGGATACGGATTGCTCAAGCTGACGCCCACGCACCTGCGCGCGCTGGGCGAGCAGCTGGATGGCCTCGATGCGGACGGCGGCGCGGAGTGCCTGGTGGTGGGCGGCGAGGCGCTGCTGGGCGAGCAGCTGGATAGGTGGCGCGCGCGGTTTCCGCGGACGGTGCTGGTCAACGAGTACGGCCCGACGGAGACGGTCGTGGGCTGCTGCATCGACGTGCGCTCGCTGGACCAGGTGCGGCCCGGCCGCGTGCCCATCGGCCGGCCGGTGCGCAACACGCGGCTGTACGTGCTGGATTCCGCGCTTCACCCCGTGCCCATCGGGGTGCCCGGCGAGCTGTACATCGGCGGGGCGCAGGTGGCGCGCGGCTACCTGGGCCGCCCCGCGCTTACGGCGGAGCGCTTTGTCCCCGATCCCTTCTCGCCCGAGCCGGGCGCGCGGCTGTATCGCACGGGGGACCGGGCGCGGTGGACGGCGGACGGGGTGCTGGACTACCTGGGCCGCGCGGACGCGCAGGTAAAGGTGCGCGGCTTCCGCGTGGAGCCGGGGGAGATCGAGGCCGCGCTCCTGGCGCACCCCGCCGTCACCGACGCGCGCGTCGTGGCGCGCGAGGACGCGCCGGGGGACCGCAGGCTGGTCGCCTACGTCGTCGGCGACGCGGACGCGGAGGCGCTGCGGGTGCACCTGCGGCGCACGCTGCCGGAGCACATGGTGCCGGCCGCGTTCGTGGCGCTGGAGCGCATTCCCGTCACCCCCAACGGCAAGCTGGACCGGGCCGCGCTCCCGGCGCCGGAGTACGCGTCGCCGCGCGACCGCTACGTGGCGCCGCGCACGCCGGCCGAGCAGACGCTGGCGGCGGTGTGGCAGGAGGTGCTGCGCATGGACCGCGTGGGGGTGAACGAGAGCTTCTTCGAGCTGGGCGGCGACAGCATCCTCTCCATCCAGGTGGTCACGCGGGCGCGGCGGGCCGGGCTGTACTTCACCCCGCGCCAGATGTTCGAGCACCAGACCATCGCGCAGCTGGCGGCGGTGGCGGGCGCGGCGGCGCAGCCCGTCCGGGCGCAGCAGGGCCGCGCGGAGGGGCGGGTGCCGCTGACGCCGATCCAGTCCTGGTTCCTGGAGCGGGAGCTGGCGGCGCCGGCGCACTACAACCAGTCCACCCTGCTGGACGTGGACGACGCAGTCACCGACGCCGTCCTCGAGTCCGCGCTGGCCGCCGTGCTGGAGCAGCACGACGCGCCGCGCCTGCGCTTCCGCCGCACGGAAAGCGGATGGGAGCAGTGGCACGCGCGGGAGGCGGGGATCGCGCTGGAGCGCATCGACCTGTCGCACCTGGACGCAAAGGCGCAGGACCGCGCGCAGGGCAGGGTCGCGGACGAGCGGCAGGCCAGCCTGGACCTGGAGAACGGACCGGTCGGCCGCGCCGTCCTCTTCGACCGCGGCGCGCGCGGGCGGCGGCTGCTGCTCGTCCTGCATCACCTGGTGGTGGACGCCGTCTCCTGGCGCATCCTGCGCGACGACCTGGAGCGCGCCTGCGACCAGCTTTCCTCCGGCGCGCGCGTGCAGCTGGGCGCCCGGAGCACCTCGTTTCGCGAGTGGTCGGAAACGCTGGCGGCGTACGCGGATTCAGATACGGTGCGCGCGGAGGCGGCGCACTGGCTGGCGCAGGGCGCGGACGGCGTGGCGCCGCTGCCGGTGGACGGTGAGGGCACGCGGACCGGCGCGCGGCGGACGGTGACGGTCAGGCTGGACGCGGAGGAGACCCGCGCGCTGCTGCAGGAGGTGCCCGCCGCGTACCGCACGCACATCAACGACGCGCTCCTCGCCGCGCTGGCGGAGGCGGTGTCGTCGTGGACGGGAACGCCGCGCATCCGGGTGGCGCTGGAAGGCCACGGGCGCGAGGAAGAGGTGGGCGCGGGGATGGACCTCACGCGCACCGTCGGCTGGTTCACCTCCATCTACCCGGTGGTGCTGGACGTGGCGGGCGCGCGCGGGGCGGGGGACCGGCTCAGGCGCGTCAAGGAGCAGCTGCGCGCCGTGCCGGTGCGGGGGATCGGGTACGGCGTGCTGCGCTGGCTTTCGCCCGACGCGGAGGTGCGCGCCGCGCTGGCCGCGCAGCCGGAGCCGGAGATCTCCTTCAACTACCTGGGGCAGTACGAGGGCGGACGCGCCCGCGGCGGGCTGCTGCGCATGGCCGCCGGGCCCCGCGGCCGCGACTCGGCCGCGGCCAACGCGCCCCGCTACGCGCTGGACGTGGCCGGCGCCGTGGGCGGCGGGTGCCTGGAGATGAGCTTCACCTTTGCCCAGGGCACGTTCGCCCGGGAGACGATCGAGGGACTCGCCGCGGCGTACACCAATGCGCTGCGCGGGCTGATCGCGCACTGCCGCGAGGAGGGCGCGGGGGGATACACCCCGTCCGACTTCCCGCTGGCCGGCCTCACGCAGGACGAGCTGGACGCGGTGACGGCCGGGCGGCGCGTGGAGGACCTGTATCCGCTGTCGCCGCTGCAGGAGGGAATTCTCTTCCACGCCCTCGGCGGCGGCGAGACGCAGGCGTACCAGGTGCAGGTCGCCCAGCGGCTGCACGGCGGCCTGGACGAGGAGCTCTTCCGCCGCGCCTGGGCCGAGGTCGTGGCCCGGCATCCCATCCTGCGCACCGCCTTCGTCTGGCAGGGGCTGCGGCACCCGCTGCAGCGCGTGGAGCCCTCCGTCGAGGTGCGGTGGACCACGGAGGACTGGCGCGGCCGGCCGGAGGCGGAGCAGGACGCGGCGCTGGAGGCGTACCTGGCGGCGGACCGCGCCCGCGGCTTCGACGTCGGTGAGGCGCCGCTGCTGCGCTTTGCCCTGTTCCGCGTGGCGGACGACGCGCGCTGGTTCGTCTGGAGCCAGCACCACCTGCTGCTGGACGGCTGGTCGTCCGCGCGGGTGAAGTCCGAGGTCTTCGAGCTCTACCACGCCTGGCGCACGGGCCGGCCGGTCACCCTGGGCCGCCCGCGCCCCTTCCGCGACTACGTGGCGTGGCTGGGGCGGCAGGACGCGGACGCCGCCGGGCGCTACTGGCGCGGCGTGCTGGAGGGGTTCACCGCGACCACGCCGCTGCCGGCGGACCGGCCCGCGCCGTCGGGGGCGGCGGTTCGCCACGCGCGGCGCAGCGTCGTCCTTTCCGCGGACCGCACGCGGCGGCTGGACGAGGCCGCGCGGCGAATGCACGTCACCCTGAACACCGTGGTGCAGGGGATGTGGGGCGTGCTTCTGTCCCGCTACGCCGGCGAGGAGGACGTGGTGTTCGGCAGCACCGTCTCGGGCCGCCCCGCCGGGCTGGACGGGGTGGAGGAGATGGTGGGGATGTTCATCAACACCCTTCCCGTGCGGCTGCGGGTGCGGGGAGATGCGCGGCTGGGCGCGTGGCTGGCCCGGCTGCAGCGCGCCCAGGCCGAGGCGCGCGAGTACGAGTACGCGCAGCTGGTGCAGGTGCAGGGGTGGAGCGAGGTGCCGCGCGGCACGCCGCTGTTCGAAAGCCACTACATCTTCGAGAACTTTCCCGTCGCCCGCGGCCGCGGGGACGGCGGCGCGGGCGCGGAGGCCGAGGACGAGGCGGCGCTGCGGGTTACGCGCACGCACGGGGTGGAGTGGAACACCTATCCGCTCTCCCTCCTCGTCGGGCCCGGCCGCGAGCTGCTGCTGGACCTGAGCTACGACGAGAACCGCTTCGACTCCGGCTCCATCCACCGGATGCTGGACCACCTGGACCGGCTGCTGGAGCAGGCCGCGGCGGACCCGGAGCGGCCCCTGTCGCGGCTGGAGCTGATGACGCGCACCGAGCGCGAGCGTGTGCTGGGCTGGAACCGCACCACCTCGAAGTACCCGGCGGACCGCTGCATCCACCAGCTCTTCGAGGCGCAGGCGGAAAAGACGCCCGGCGCCACCGCCGTCCTCTTCGGGGATGACGCGATGTCGTTCCGGGAGCTGGACGAGCGCGCGAACCGGCTGGCGAACTACCTCCGCGGGCTGGGCGTGGGCCCCGAGGTGCGCGTCGGCATCTGCCTGGAGCGGGGGATGGAAGTGCTCCCCGCCATCCTGGGCGTGATGAAGGCCGGCGGCGCCTGGGTGCCGATGGACAGCGGCTTCCCCGCGGAGCGCGTGGCCTACATGCTGGCCGACAGCGGCGTTTCCGTGCTGCTGACGCAGGAGCGGCTGCGCGAGCGGCTTCCCGCGGCGGACGGGCTGCGCATCGTCGCGCTCGACGCCGGGTGGGACGCGATCGCCGCGGCGAGCGCGGAGCGGGTGGAGAGCGGGGTTACGTCCGAGAACCTCTGCTACGTCATCTACACCTCCGGGAGCACGGGCAAGCCCAAGGGCGTGGCCATGCACCACCGGGGCGTGTGCAACTACATCCACTGGGGGGTGCGCTACTACGGTGCCGACGCGGGCAACGGCGCCCCCGTCTTCACCTCGCTGGCGGTGGACCTCACCGTCACCAATCTCCTCCCCCTCTTTGCCGGGCACCCGGTGCGGCTCCTTCCCGAGGAATCGCCGGTGGAGGCGCTTGCCCATACGCTGCGCGAGCGCCCCCGCTTCGGGCTGATCAAGATCACCCCCATCCACCTGGGGCTGCTCAACACCCTGCTGGAGCCGGACGAGCTGCAGGGCGCGGCCGAGACGCTGGTCGTGGGCGCCGACTTCCTTTCCGCCGAGCCGACCGTCTTCTGGCAGGAGCACGCGCCCGGCGTGCGGCTGATGAACGAGTACGGCCCCACGGAGACGGTCGTCGGCTGCTCGGCGTACGTCCTGCCGACCGGCCGTCACCGCGCCGGCCCCGTCCCCGTGGGGCACCCGATCCAGAACCTGACCTTCTACGTCCTTGACGCGAACCTGGAGCCGGTGCCGGTGGGGCTTCCCGGCGAGCTGTACATCGGCGGGGTGGGCGTGGCGCGCGGATACCTGGGGCGGCCGGGGCTGAGCGCGGAAAAGTTCGTCCCCGACCCGTTCGCCGAACCGGGCGCGCGGATGTACCGCACCGGCGACCGGGCGCGGTGGCAGGCGGACGGCAACCTGATGATCCTGGGCCGTACCGACAACCAGGTGAAGGTGCGCGGCTACCGCGTGGAGCTGGGGGAGATCGAGGCCACCCTGCGCCGCCACGAGGGCGTGGCGGAGGTTCTGGTGCTGGTGCGCGAAGAGCGCCCCGGCGACCGCCGCCTGGTCGCGTACGTCGTCGGCGCGGCGGACGCGGAGACGCTGCGGGAGCACGCGCGGCAGAGCCTGCCGGAGTACATGGTGCCCGCCGCGTTCGTGGTGATGGACGCGCTGCCGCAGACGCCTACGGGCAAGCTGGACCGCAAGGCGCTCCCCGCGCCGCGGTACGGGGAAGAGGACCCCGGGCTGGAGGCGGCGCGCAGCTTCGTCGAGGTGCAGCTCATCCACATCTGGGAAGAGCTGCTGGGCGTGCCGGTCGGTCCCACGCAGGAGTTCTTCTCCCTTGGCGGCAACTCGCTGCTGGCGCTGCGCCTGGTCGCGCAGGTGCGCCGCCGGCTCGACTGCGACCTGCCGCTCGCCACCCTCTTCGCCGGCGCCACCGTGCGGCAGATGGCCGACGCCATCGCCACGCAGCACGGCCCGGCGGCGCCCACGAAGCCCATCGTCCTGCTGCAGCCGCACGGCACGCGGCCGCCGCTCTTCTGCCTTCACCCGGCCGGGCGCGAGGTCTACGGCTACATGCACCTGGTCCGCCACCTGGGCGGCGACCAGCCCGTGTACGGCGTCCGCGACGCGGGCGACGACCTGGCCCGGCCCATCGCCCGGATCGCCGCGGACCACCTGGAGGCCATCCGCGCCGTCCAGCCGCACGGGCCGTATCACCTCATGGGATGGTCGTTCGGCGGCATCGTCGCCTACGAGATGGCGGTGCAGCTGGAGGCGCGGGGCGAGGCGGTGGCGTTCCTGGGGATGCTGGACAGCGCCGCCCCCGGCGTGGGCGACGAGATGTGGGAAGAGATGGACGACGCCGAGCTGGTCGCCGGCCTTGCGCACGACGTCGCCGCGCAGATGGGCCGGCCGTTCGCGCTGGACGCCGCGGACCTGCGCGGGATGGAGCTGGAGGAGCAGGTGCGCGCCGCCGCCCGCGCGCTGGTGGAGCAGGGCACCGTCCCGGCGGACTTCGAGGCCGACACGCTGCGGGAGGCCTGCGACACCGTCCGCGCGCGGTCCGTCAGCCGCCGCGGCTACGTCCCGGGCCCGTTCTCGGGCGTGGTGACCGTCTTCCGGGCCACCGAGCTGGGCGAGGGCTCCGAGCCCGACGCCACGGAGCGCCTGCAGGACGGCTGGTCGGACGAGGAGCGCCGCACGCTCTGCTGGAGCCGGCTGATGGGCGACCGCGTGGCGGTGCACGCCGTCCCCGGCACGCACATCACCATCGGCATGGAGCCGAACGTCCGCGCCCTCGCCGCGTCCGTGCGGGAAGCGCTGGGGACGGAGCCACCCGCGGCGCCCCCTCCGCTCGCGTAGGCTCGCACCTCCCCCAAACGCCCTGGGGGAGGTTGGCTGGGGCAGGCGGCCGAGCGCTCCAGCGCGAAGTTCAACCTCCCCCAGGGGTTTTCGGGGGAGGTGGGCGAGGGTTACGAGCCCGGAGGGGGCGTTCGCACGGGCTGTCCACCGGAGATGAAGTTCTCCCCTCTCCGCGAGGAACGAGCGGGGAGGGGCCGGGGGAGGGGCCCCACGGACGGGGACGGCGATGGAGACAGGCGGCAAACGCGGACCCCGTCGTCCGCGCCCGTGAGAACCCTTTTACGCAGGGATTCATGCTAGCAGCAGCCGCAGAAACGCTCGACCTGCCCGCGGCGGCCGCGGCACCGGAAACGGTGGCGCCACCGGCCGCGGCACCGGCGCCGGCGTTGTTCCCGCCGGGGGTGCAGCCGCGGCGGGCCGGCCACGGCGAGTCGCGCGCGCACCACGGCGAGATCGTGCAGGGGCTCTTCTACTCCGCCGAAGGGACGCTGGAGCACGGGCTGGTCACGCTGCCGTGCCCGCTGTTCGGCTCGCGCGCCGTCTTTCGCCCCATGCACGCCGGCGCGCTGACGGTGGAGCCGC
>DATABT010000273.1:0-8212 GCA_036259455.1 Longimicrobium sp.
GCGACCCCGGCTGCACCTCGCCGCAGCACACGAGCTCGCCCGGGTCCTGCGCCGCCGCGCGGATGGGCAGGATGACGAGCAGCGGCAGGAGCGCGCGGAGCAGGCGCATCGGGGTGCGAAGTGAGGGAAGATCGAAACGGATGGATGTGCGACGCTCAACCTACACGCGCCGCCGCCGCCCTCCAACGGATTCCAGTCGTGGGATCTGACATCAGAACGTTCGCGAGAGGCCGTTGCGCACGATCCGGTGTGCCAGCGTGCCCCGGGCGCTGCCCACGCGAGCGCTGAAAGCCCGTTCGCGAGGAACGGGCACGACGGGGCCCGTGGCCATCCATCGCCGCGAGCTTCGGCCCGTGGTGCGTTCGGGACGGTGCCCATCGTGCGCGCGCCGCCCTCCGTCGCGCCCTCAGTCCAAACGCGCGGCGAATTCCGCCCGTACGGTGCGGCTCGCCGCCTCGGCATCGGAAAGAATCCTGCCATCCAGGCAGTGGATGCCTCGCGCCCTCCGGCCCGGGCTGTTACTTTCTCCGGGCACGCGCACCGCGCGCCGACCCGGACCCTGAACGATCCGAGCACGATGGCCGAGGCCACCCTTCTGCGCACTCCCCTGCACGCCGAGCACGCCGCGCTGGGCGCCAAGCTGGTCCCGTTCGCCGGGTACGAGATGCCGGTGCAGTACCCCACCGGTATCACGGCCGAGCACCACGCCGTGCGCCGCGCCGCCGGCCTGTTCGACGTGTCGCACATGGGTGAGTTCGAGGTGCGCGGCGACCGGGCCATGGACTTCGTGCAGTACGTCACCACCAACGACGTGTCGAAGGTCGAAGTCGGCCAGGCGCAGTACGGCACGCTGCTGAACCATGACGGCAAGCTGCTGGACGACCTGATCGTCTATCGCTACCCGGACCACTGGATGCTGGTGGTGAACGGCGCCAACAAGGACAAGGACTGGCGCTGGGTGACGCGGTTCGCCGAGCAGTTCGACGTGCAGCTGGCCGATCGAACGGACGAGATCGCCCTTCTCGCGCTGCAGGGCCCCAGGGCGCAGGAGATCCTGGCGCGGCTGACGGACGCGGATCTGGATTCCATCCGGTACTACCGCTTTGCCGCGGGAACGGTGGACGGCATTCCCGCCACCATCAGCCGCACCGGCTACACGGGCGAGGACGGCTTCGAGCTTTACGTCCCCGCCGCGGATGCGAGCCGCCTGTGGCGCCGCCTGCTGGAGGTGGGGAAGGATGACGGGCTGCTCCCCGCCGGCCTGGGCTGCCGCGACTCGCTGCGCCTGGAAATGGGCTACGCCCTGTACGGCAACGACCTGGACGAGGAGACCACGCCGCTGGAGGCCGGCCTCGGCTGGGTGGTGAAGATCGACAAGGGCGACTTCGTGGGCCGCGACGCCCTGGTTCGCCAGAAGGAGCAGGGGATCGGGCGCAAGCTGGTCGGCTTCCGGCTGAAGGAGCGCGGCTTTCCCCGGCACGGGTATCCGGTGAGCGTGGATGGGCGGGAGGCCGGCGTGGTCACCAGCGGCGTGCTGAGCCCCACGCTGGGCGAGGGGGTGGGGATGGCGTACGTCCCCGCGTCGGCCGGCAAGCCCGGCACGGAGATCGGCATCGTGATCCGCGGCACCGCCGTCCCCGCCGAGGTCGTTCGGCCGCCGTTTCACAAGCGCGGCACGGTGAAGAAGGACTGACGGCAGGGAGAGGACCCCGCGGACGCAGAGAGCCGCCTATGGAAGCGGCTGATCCGCACCCGGCACCACAGCACCACCAGAGAGAATCCACGTTGGCGGAAGCGGTACTCATCACCACGGACGACCTGGAGCCCGCCGTACGGCTGCGGGCGGCGTTCGAGTCGAACGGCCTGCGGGTGGAGCTGCTGGCCCCCGGCGAGGGGCTGGCCGACGCCCTCGCCGAGCCGCTGCTGGTGGTGATCACCGGCGGGCTGCGCGAACGGCGGGCGCGCGCCCTCATCCACGCCGCGCGGGAGCGGGGGCGCCTTCCCGTCATCGGCCTTACCGAGGCCACGGAGCCCTCCGGCCGCGAGATCTGCCGCCAGCTGGGCATCTCCGAGTGCTTTCCCAAGCCCATCGACGCCGACGAGGTCGCCCTCGTGGGCCGGCGCCTGATCCAGCGCGAGGAGCTGCGCGAGATCACCGGCATCGTCGGCGAGACGGAGGCCATGGAGGAGGTGCTGGAGCGCGTCGTCCAGATCGCCCCCGTCAACTCCACCGTCCTCGTCCTGGGCGAGAGCGGCACCGGAAAGGAGCTGGTGGCGCGCGGCATTCACGCCCTCTCGCCGCGGCGCCATCGCCCGTTCATTGCGGTGAACGTGGCCGCGCTGCCGGAGACGCTGCTGGAGAGCGAGCTGTTCGGCCACGAGAAGGGCTCCTTCACCGGCGCCACGGACCGGCGCAAGGGCTTTTTCGAGCTGGCCAACGGCGGCAGCATCTTTCTGGATGAGATCGGCGAGATGCCGCTGGGCACGCAGACCAAGCTGCTGCGCGTGCTGGAAGAGCGCGAGTTCCGGCGCGTGGGCGGCGAGGACAGCATCCGCGTGGACGTGCGGGTGATCGCCGCCACCAACCGCGACCTGCGCGAGCAGGTGATGCTGGGCGCGTTTCGCCGCGACCTGTACCACCGCCTCAACATCCTGCGCATCGACCTTCCGCCGCTGCGCGCGCGAAGGGAAGACATCCCGCGGCTGATCGACGGCTTCATCCGCCAGTTCAGCGCCGAGCACGACCGCCCGTTCGTGGGGATCGATCCCGAGGCGCTGCGGATCCTGATCGACTACGACTGGCCGGGCAACGTGCGCGAGCTGCGCAACCTGGTGGAGAGCATGGTGGTGCTCGCCCCCGGCCGCGTCATCCGCCCGGAAGACATCCCCGCCGAGGTGCGCTTCGGCAGCCGGCGCGAGGCGCTGCTCCCGGTCCCCACCGTCACCATCGGCCACGGGCGGCCCGGCGGCGGCCAGGAGAACGGCGACGCCACGCACGCCGGCGCGCAGCCCCCCCAGCTGGAGTTCATCCTCCGCACGCTCTTCGACCTGCGGATGGACATGGACGACCTGCGCCGCGAGTTCGAGGTGTACCGCACCCGCCACCGCGACGAACTGGCCATTCCCGCGGGCGTGGGCGGATACGTGCCGTTCGGCCAGCCGCTGGCCATCAGCGCGCCCGTGCAGGTGCCGTACGAGCCCGCGCCGCCGGAGCCCGCGCACGAGGAGGGCACCGTCGTCTTTCGCCCCGGCAAGACCATGGCGGACATGGAGCGCGAGGCCATCAGCGCCGCGCTGCTGCACTCCCGCGGCAACCGCCGCCGCGCCGCGGAGATGCTGGGCATCGGGGAGCGGACGCTGTACCGCAAGCTCAAGGAGTACCACCTGGACGCGTAAGACAGGGAATAGGGAATAGGGAATAGGGAATAGGGAATAGGGAATAGGGAATAGCGGGATGGCTAACGGCGGTCGCGCGCGCCTGTCGTCCTGAGGACGGCCACTCCCGATCCTCCCCGCGCGCAGCCGGTCACAGGGCCTGCTGGGGGCCTGTCCGAAGCCAGTTCCGGCAGCCCGTTCCGGGCCTCGCGTCTACGAAATCCCCGACAAAGCCACCGGCCGCCGCGCCGATCCTGCGGGAACGCAAAGCCCTCCCCGGCCGGAGCCGGGGAGGGCTTTCCTGATTCGCAGCGGTGCTCGACCTTGCCTGCTATTCCCTATTCCCTATTCCCTATTCCCTATTCCCTATCACGCGGGCACCAGCCGCAGCCCGATGATCCCGGCCAGGATCAGCCCCACGCACGCAAGCCGCAGCGCCCCCGCCGCTTCGCCGAACAGCGCGATCCCCAGCACCACCGTGCCGATGGTGCCGATGCCGGTCCATACCGCGTAGGCGGTGCCCAGCGGCAGCGTCCGAAGCGCGATCCCCAGCAGCCCCAGGCTCACCACCATCGACACCGCCGCGCCCACGGTGGGCCAAAGGCGCGTGAACCCTTCGGTGTACTTCAGGCCCACGGCCCATCCGACTTCGAACAATCCCGCGACAAAAAGGACGACCCACGCCATCCCTGCCTCCGGGTGGTGCGGGGTCGTCCCCGGCGATTCTCGTTGCGGCGCGCGGGGTCGTCCCCGGCGTGTGGCTGGCGCGAGAACGCTAACCAATCTCGCGCCATCCGGCAATCGGTCCCATCCCTGTCCCCGCAAGCCCCTTGGCGATACCTTCGCGGCATGCCGAGCCACGCCGATCACTCGCTGTTCGCCATCACCGCGCCGGGGCTGGAGCCGCTGGCGCAGGCCGAGCTGCGCGCGATGGGAATCGCCTCCACTGTGGAGCCCGGCGGCGTCGCGTGGACGGGTGGCGCGGACGACCTGTACACGGCCAACCTGCGCCTGCGCACCGCCAGCCGCGTGACCGTGCTGGCGGCGGAGTTCCGCGCCCGCACCTTCTTCGAGCTGGAGCGCCACGCGCGCAAGGTGCCGTGGGAGCGCTGGGTCCCCCGCGGCGGGTCGGCGCGGCTGCGGGTGACGTCCAGGAAGAGCAGGCTGTACCACGAAGGCGCCATCGCCCAGCGCGTGCTGGAGGCCATCGAGCACCGGGTGGGCCCCCTCGCCTCCAGCGGCGTCGCGGCGGACGAGGAGGGCGGGGAAGGGGAGGCCGGTGCGCAGCTGTTCATCGTCCGCTTCGTGCGCGATGCGTGCACCATCCGCGCGGACGCGTCGGGCGCGCTGCTGCACCTGCGCGGCTACCGGCAGGCGCCCGCCAAGGCCCCGCTGCGCGAAACGCTCGCCGCCGCCATGCTGCTGGGGAGCGGCTGGGAGGGCAAGTCGCCGCTGCTGGACCCCATGTGCGGCTCGGGGACGATTCCCATCGAGGCGGCGCTGATCGCCCGCGGCATCGCACCGGGGCTGGCGAACCCGCAGCGTGCCCCGCGCCGCTACGCCTTTGCCGCGTGGCCGGAGTTCGACGCCGCCCGCTGGTCCGCCGCCGTCGGCCGGGCGCGGGAGGAGATCCGCCCCGCCGCCGGCATCACCATCCTCGGCTCCGACCGCGACGAGGGCGCCATCGAAGCCGCCGCAGCGAACGCCGCCCGCGCCGGCGTGCCGGACGATCCGGACTTCAGCGTTCGCCCCGTCTCCGCCCTCCATCCGCCTCCGGGTCCGGGATCCATCGTCATCAACCCGCCCTACGGCGTGCGCGTCGGCGAGCGAGACCCGCTGCGGAACCTGTACGCCGCCCTCGGCCGTACGCTGCGCACGCGCTGCCCCGGCTGGACCCTCGCGCTCCTCTCGCCGGACCAGGGGCTGGAGCGGCAGGTCGGCATGCCGCTGGACGAAGCGCTGCGCACCAGCAACGGCGGCATCCCCGTGCGGCTGGTCGTGGGACGGGTGCCAGCGGAGCAGGCCTGAGCGGCAAAACGTGCCGCCGTGATGGATCAAGCGGGCGTACTGGCGGGTTCTGATGGAGCTCGCCTGTCCAAACACCGACGTCTCCGCGCGTTCTCCGCAGCGGACCTCGATCCGGAGACTTCGATGCTCAAGCGTATCCCCATCCTCCTCCTGTTCGCGCTCGGCGCCTGCTGCTGCCATCCGCTCGACAGCACCTCCCCGACGGCGCCGGTGCACGCCGTGCGGCTGGGCGCGTGGTACTACCTGCTGGTGGACGAGCGGCCGCTGGAGTCACCCGGCACGCCCGCGCTGGGGCCGGAGTACGCGCGCGTGCTGCGGAAGATCGAATGCGAGGGCGTGGTCCACGCGGGCAACGGGCGCATCGAGGACCGGTGCGGGTTCCAGCACGGCGACTCGGACATCCTCCCCGCCGGCACCATCCTTCACCCCCTGGGCGACGTCGATCCCGGGCAGCGGGTCGGCGCCGTGCAGAACGGTTCACTGCTGACCTTCGCCATCCACTTCCCTCCCGATTGACGCCGCAACTGGGAGGTGGACCGCGCTTGATGCGTCATCGGATGAACCTTTGCATACCGTTCGTCCCGCTACCCTTGCCCGGCGGGGTGCTCCGCTGTTCAGTTGATGCGCACCGGGCCCGCCGCGACGTGCGAACCGCTGACGCACTCGTTGCCCTTCAGGACCGGCGCAGCCACTATTAGGCGTCAAAAGACGCGGGCCACTCCCGTCCTGGCCCGCCTGACCCCCCGCACACCGGAGCCTCCGGATGCCGCCCCCGGCCGGAAACCCCGCTCGGCGCTCGCGCCCCTCGTACCTGGCCGCACCCCCCCTGCTGTCCGAGAGCGAGCCCTTCGAGGGCGCGGCGCTGCTGCGGGAGCATCCCGGGGCAGTGGGCGCCGTGCTGTGGAAGTCGCTGCGCGACGTCTGCGCCTGGACCGCGGTCGCGCCGGACGAGCGCGCGGCCCTCTTTCCCCCCGGCGCCGCCGGCGCGCGCGCGGCCGAGGTGGCCGGCGCCGCCGCCGAGCCGGAGCTGTGGGGGCCGCTCCTGGTCATCCAGCAGCTCCTCGCGCACCCCGACGACGTGGACCACCCCCGGCTGGTGCACGCCTGCCGGGCCATCGCGCGCTGGGGCGAGCGGCGCGGCTTTTCGGCCGTCCAGCTCGCCTTTGTGCAGGCGGCGGCGTGCCTGGCTCCCGAGCATCCGGGCCTGGCCTACGCCGTGGGCCGCCTGGCCCGCAACCGCGGCGAGTACGCCCGCGCCGAAAGCTGGCTGCGCACCGCCATCCGCCTGGCCCGCGGCACCGACTGGCACACGTACGCGCTGTCGTACCTCAGCCTGGGCACGCTCTACCAGCAGCTCGGCAACCTCCCCGCGGCCCGGACGGTCACGCTGCGCGGCTACCGCACCAGCGTCCGCCGCCGGGTGCGGCCGGTGCATGCGATGGCGCTGCACAACCTGTTCGTCATCGCGTCCGAAATGCTGGATTTTGGGCGTGCCCATCAGTACGCGCTTGCGGCATGCCGCAGCTACGGCCCGGAACATCCGATTTTCCCGGCGCTGGTCCACGACGTCGGTTGTTTCTGGATGCTCCACGGCGAGTTCGCGCGCGCGGCAGACGTTTTCGAAACCGTGCTGCCGCGCTTCACGCAGCCGGCCGATCGATTGCTCACGCTGGGTAACCTCGCTCGCTCCGCTGCCGCGGCGGGGCGGGGCGATCTGTACGAGGCCAGCCAGGCGGAGGCGCGGACCCTGCTGGATTGCGGGGTAGCGCCCCCGGATCGCGGAGCGCAGGTGTGGGTGAACCTTGCCCGCGCCGCCGTATCGTCCGGCAATCCCCAACGTGCCGAGCACGCCGCCTCCCGCGCGCTCGAACTCGCCGATCCGCTCCGCCTCGGCCAGATCCGCCTGGAGGTGGAATCACTGCTCCACGCGCTGAACACGGGGCGTGCGGCCGAGGAAGTCCAGGCCTGCTCGAACCCGGGAGCACGCCTGGACCCCGCGACCGAGGCAACCGCGGACGCCATTCTGGAGGTAGTGCGCTCCGCCGCGTGCGGATAGAATCTCCCCGGCAGCGCGCAGCCCTCAGGGCTGTCGGGTGCCGCTGCCCATGAACCCCGTGCCGTCCATCCGGCCCGCCCCGGCTTTGGTCGCGTCGATAGTCGGTCCGGCGGGCGATCCGGCGCAGGCGGCGGCGGCGAGGGTGAGGAGCAGGGCGGCGGTGATGCGAAGCGTCTTCATGCGGCCTCCGGAGAGGTGGATGGGGTGATGCGCCGAAGTGTCTCGGCGGCCATCAAAGTGCACAGGGTTGGAGCGTGCAGTCAATTAAACTGTAGCAACAGGCCACATGCAACCCGACACGTCATGCTCGCGCCCTCTCGCCCGCTGCTGGTGATGCACTCCGCGCCGGGGCTGTCCGACGCCCTGCGCGAGGCGTCGGGCGACCCCGTGCGCGTGTGGCCCATGGCCGACTGGGACGCGCTGGAGCGGGCGATGGAGCGCGTTCCGCCCACCGCCGTGGTGATCGTGGATCCGTACGCCCCGGCCGGCTCCGAGCCCTCTGCCCGGCTGGAGACGCTGCTGGCGCAGATGCCCTCCGCCACCGTGGTCGCCGCGTTCGCGGTGACGGCGCAGACGGCGCGGCACGTGGAGATGCTGGCGCGCTGGGGGGTGGCCGACGTGATCGACCTGGGGCGCGAGGACACGCCGGTCGCCCTGCGGCGGCGGCTCAGGATGGTGCAGGGGCGCCTGGCCGCACGCCTGCTGGAGCGGGCCCTGCCGCGCTCCACCCCCACTCGCACGCGCGCGCTGCTG
>DATABT010000274.1:0-9829 GCA_036259455.1 Longimicrobium sp.
GGGCCCGGCGCGGTGAAGGTTCAGGTCAGCTGCACGTCGTCTCCCCCGTCACCGGGTCCACGGTGCAGGTTTCCTGCTCCGCAGGGGCCGCGGGCTGGCTCAGGGTGTCGTCACCCGGGCACGGAGCCCGGATGCAGTCGAACGAGCCGCCGGGCCCGACGCGGAAGATGCCCCACATTCCGCCGTCGAAGTGGTGCGACGTCTGGTCGCGGAACAGGTAGTCGCCCTCGATGCCGAACAGACCGCCCGCGCCGTGCTGCAGCAGCACGTCAAAGTGGTTGGTGGGGCCGTGGCCGATGGTGGTCCCCTTCCACTCCGAGAGCGGGTTGTCGCCCAGGATCGTAGACCGGGCCATGTAGGGCAGCTCCTGCCAGACGTGGCCGTGCAGGTTGAACACGCTGTTGCGCGCGTGCCCGCCCGGCAGCACCACCCGGAAGCGCACCGGCTGCCGCGCCGTCGCGGTGAACACCGGCGTCTGCGGGTCTTCGCCCACGAAGCCGCTCAGCAGCGTTTTGGTGAAGATGAAGTCGCGCGTGCGCTCCAGCGGCGTCTCGGGCGAGTAGCCCATCCTGAACCACAGCGGCTCCGTGCGGTAGTTGAACGCCTTGTTGCCGCTGTCCTCGGCGTCCTCGAACCCCGCCATGCGCGGCAGCGGGCCGCCCGCGTAGTAGGTGTGCACCTGCCCCGAGTCGCCCTCCAGCTTCGTGTCGCTCCCCCAGCGCAGGTTCACGTCCGTCTGGAAGAAGAGCACGTGCTCGCGGAAGCCGCCCCGGACCTCCTGGATGTCGGCCGAAGCCCCCGCCAGCAGGTCCCACGTCGCGCCGCGCGGCTCCACCACCAGCGCGCCGATGGCTCCCTTGGACGCCTGCTTGAGCGGGTCCGCGGGCATCAGGTTCACCACGCCCCACTCCACCGGCACGGAGACGATGGTGTCCGCCGCCAGCGTGTGCGTGCCCGCGTACCACTGGTACTTGGCCGCGCCGCCGGGGCCGATGGTCTGGATGGGGTTCTGCCCCACGTTGGTACCGTCGGACCGCGTGACGTCGTAGGCCAGGTTCTGCACGTGCAGCCCCACCTGGTTGCTCACGTGGATGTGGTTGTTGTTGAACTGGTCGATGAGCATGGGCAGGGTGTTGAACCCCGCCAGGTCGGGCATGTTGTCCGGAAGCTTGTTGTACAGCACCAGCTCGATGCAGTCGCCCGCGTTGGCGCGCAGCACCAGCGGCTCCGCCGGCCGCCACCCCGACTTTACCGCGCTGAGCAGGTCGTTGCGGATGTACAGGATGGCCGTGGGATCGTGCAGCGGCCCGCCGTTCACGGTCCGCCGGTTGTAGACCAGCGTCCCCTCCGGCAGGATGTCGCGCGCCAGGATGGCCGTGACCTCGTACGACCGCGTGGGTGCCGTGCGCGGGCACACGCCGTTGAAGTTGCCGATGTTGCGCGGCGTGAAGTTGCCGCCGCGGTTGTTGGGCAGCTGCAGCAGGTTGGCGTATCCCCTGCCCCGCTGCGACACGCGCAGCAGCCCCCACACACCGTTCCACAGGTCGTCGGTGGCGCTGCCGGCACGGTACAGGTAGTCCATCTCCGGCCCGATGTTGTTCTTGGGCAGGGGCGGAAGCAGGAACTCGTAGTGCTCGCTGATCCCCATCATCTGGCTGTTGCGCCAGCCGCTGCTGGCATCCGCCGGCTCGAAGTTCCAGAAGTTGCCGTGGATGCTGAAGTTGTGCCCCTCCTCGTGGGCGCCCACCAGCACGCGCACCTGCACCTTGTCGCCCTCGTACCCCCACATCAGCGGGGTGTAGGGGTCCTGCAGGGTCACGCCGGGCCGCGGGTTCACGTTGTCGTACGGCCCCCACTGCATGGTGAACGGGTTGTTCAGTCCGGTGAGGAAGGCGTTGGCCAGGTCCTCCTGCTGCGTCCTGGTCCCCGCCCCGATGCGCAGGGCCAGGGGCTCGTTGCGGTAGTTCACCGTCATCGTCCCCACGTCGTCCGCGGAAACCAGCTCCGGGCACGGCGCCGGCGTGCCGTTGGGGCACGCGCCGGCGACCGGCGGACGCAGCAGGTCCGGCAGCCCCACCTCGAACTTGCCCGCGGGGTTCACCGCGGCGTGCGGGTTGGGCCCCAGCTTGCCGACGGGGTGGTCCCGCGTGTAGGCCAGGGTGAAGTCCGCCAGCTGCAGGTTGAACTCGCGGTAGCTGTCCTCCACCCGCGGGGTGAGGATGTCGGCCTTCCAGCTGGTGGGGCCGCCGTCGAACCGCCCGCCCAGCACCGTGCCCGTGTGCATGTCGCGCCAGGTGGAGCCCCGCGGCTCCGTCACCAGCCCCGCGTACAGGCCGGCCTGCTGGTGGGTGGACGGGCCGAAGTGGTCGTGGGTGAAGACGGTGCGCAGGGTGCGGT
Source organism: Longimicrobium sp. (assembly GCA_036259455.1). Taxonomy (GTDB): domain Bacteria; phylum Gemmatimonadota; class Gemmatimonadetes; order Longimicrobiales; family Longimicrobiaceae; genus Longimicrobium. The sequence goes on from DATABT010000274.1 coordinate 2,398, forward strand.
CGCGGCCGGTGGCGTCCAGCACGTCGTCCACGTACCAGCGCTGGACCGTCTCCTGCGCGCCCACCCAGTCGCCCACGCCGTTGCCGTCGTTGTCCGGGCCGTCGCCGAAGAACGGGTGCGGCACGGCGTGCGGGCACTTCAGGCTCACGGGATCGAGCGGCGTGCACCCGTTGTAGGCGCGGATGGCCTCGATGCGCTCCTGCACCTCGCCCGGCGAGAGCGAGCCGTCCTCGTAGTTGAACCCGTTGGCCGCCCCGTCCGACGAGGTGACGTCGAACTTCACCAGGTGGATGTGCTGCCCCACCACGTCCGTGGGCGTGCGCACCTGGAAGTCGTCCATCTGGTACTCGTGCGGAATCAGGTTGACCAGGTGGTAGTCGATGCAGTCGTTGGTGTTGGCGCGAAAGTACAGTGGCTCCGGCGCGCGCTCGCCGAACATGAAGTCCTTGACGTCGTCCCACAGGGCGAACATGCGGTGCTGCGGAAAGTGCCATCCCGCCTTGTTGTACCGCACGTCCAGCTGGAACGCGGCGGCCAGGTACTTGCGCCGGTTCCCCACCGCGTTGCCGTGGTCGTCCACGCACGGATCGGCGTACGGCGCGCCGGCGATGGAATCCAGCCCGTTGGTGATGAAGCTGGCGGGCGAGACGGCGTAGGTGATGGGGTCGAAGCGGTACGTGGGCTGGTGGCGCTGCGCATGGTACTTCATCGCCACCTCCTCGTCCGGCGTCCCCGTCTCCGGCAGGTTCACCACGCCCAGCTTGAGGCTCACCTTGCTGAAGTCGGTGGTGTTGAGCGCCGGGAAGGCGGCCTGGCCGTCGACGACCACGTGACGGTGCAGGCCGCCGTCGTGCACCGCGTCCAGCGGCGGCGGGGGGGGCCGGCGCCCGGCCACGCCGGGGATGTAGAAGGGAAAGCCCTGAAAGTACTTGGTGGGCATGGGGGCCAGCGCGTACGTGGGCAGGGGCACCACCGCGGGAATGGGCGTTCCCGCGTCGATCTCCCCATCCGGCAGCGCGCGGCTCCCCGGCGCCGGGCGCCCCTTATCGTCCAGCACCGTGCCGGCCTCGAACACGTCGTGCACGCGCCACAGCGCCCACATCCCCTGCGCGAAGTGGGGATAGAAGTGGCAGTGGAAGATGGCGTCGCCCGGCGTCTTGTTGCGGTTGCTGCCGCCGTCGTAGGTGATCTCGTAGGTGAACCCGCCGCCCGGGCCAATGGCCTGCGAATCCAGGTAGGTCGAGCTGTCCGAGTCCGGCGAGTGCAGCCACTGGTGGGCGTGCAGGTGAAAGATGTGGTGCTCCTTGGGCCCCGCGTGAAGGTTGCGGATCTTCACGTGGTCGTTCATGTAGCCGTGGTACACGTTGGACGGGTCGTCGGGAAAGAAGGCGACCGTGGCCTTCTTGCCGGGGTCCGGCCTGCCGTCGCCGTCCAGGTCCGCGTCGGCCGGCACGTCCACGATCATGGAGGGGTCGCCCACCGCCCACGAGCTGAGGAAGAACTCCTCGTACTTGCACTCGTCACAGTCCCACATGGGACCCACGCCCAGGCGGTTGCCGATCACCTCGCTGCCGATGCCCGCGGTGCCGTAGTTGATGGCGAAGGCGTCGCGGCCGCTGTGCAGGGTGTGTTCGAACTGCTTGCTCTCGTACAGCGAGTCGAACGCCTGCACGATTCCCGGCTCGTCGTGGAAGATGACGGTGTACTCGCGGAAGGGCTGCGTGCGGTCGCGGTTCACCACCACGCGGGGAAAGATGCTGTCGGGGAACGGCCCGCGCTTCTCTCCCGTGATGATGGCGGTGAGGTCGCTGTGGACGATGCGGTTCCCCGCCGTCATCCGCAGAATGGGCCGCCCGGCCAGGGGATGGCTCCCCGGGTACACCGCGTCGTAGTTGATGACGGGATGCCCGCCCGGCGTGTAGACCAGGTTGCCCAGGGGGTCGCGCACGGTGGCCAGGCGCAGGTCCTCGGCCGTCACCTGGCTGCGGTACCACTCGCTGAAGCGCGGCTCCACGTTCACGGCGCCGAACAGTCCCTTGGCCAGGGTGCCGCCGTCGCCGTCGCCGCCGGTGTTCTGGGCGGTGCTGTACAGCAGGTAGGTGCCCTCCTTTTCCGCGTAGACGGTGTAGCTGGCCTGCCCCACGCCCACGGAGTAGCCCACGTTCGTCCCGTCGTTGCCGATGTGCCCGGTCACCTGCATGCCGGTGACGTGGATGCTCACGTCGCGGGTGCCCGGCTGGTTGTTGCCGGGGGTGGGTGACAGGCGGTTCCGCAGGTGGATGCGCAGGCAGTCGCCCTCCCGAACGCGCAGCACCAGCGGGCGCGGGCGCTTGCCCGGGCGCAGCCGGTAGCCGTTCGCGTGGCTGTCCCACACCACGTCTTCGTCCAGCGCGAACATCATGGCGGCGGGGTCGTGGGCGCCCAGCCGGTTGTACCACACCGGCTGGTCGATGGCGCTCACGTACGCCTCGGTGATGTTGCAGCTCTGCGCCTGCGCCCCCGCGGCCGGGAGCAGCGCCCCCAGCAGCAGCGCCAGCACGCAGCCTCCCCGTCCGGGCGGTCCGGCCCCCCTCGAGTGCGACAGCATTGCGGTCCTCCGGTACTGTGAACGGTGGATCCCGGCACGGGGGCCAGACGACGTCACGAACCGGATGCCCGTCGCGGCCCTCCGTGCGCGGAATGGGAGTGGGGCGGGGCCAAAGGCACGCCCCGTTCCGACCGGACGCACCTCCGCAACTGATTGTTATCCGGCCCTTTGCATGAAGATGAACAAAGCGCCGCCTGCACACATCCTGTGCAAAGCGGCGCCGAGCGTGCACTCATCGTGTGTAGCACGTTCCCCATAAATTGGCGCATGAATATTTATGTCGCGCGGACGACGCGGAGGGGCACGCGCGGCACGCCCCTCCTCCCGCCCCGGAGTCGCTCCGCTTACGGTCCGATGAAATGCATCCATTCTGCCGTCCGGTTCGAGCAGTAACGTTCTCCAGACCCGGAGTTCAAAGGAGAACAGCACTTCGTCCGTTTGATCCATCGCTGCATCCAGTGCCAACCGTCCGCGAAAACGGGAGACCCCATGCGAAACCTGGTGTTACGCCTCGCATTCGTTGGCGCGGTACTCACGCTCGGAGCGTGCGCCGACAACCCCACGCAATCGGATCAGCAGCGCGCGCTCGACCCCGGCGGCCGGCGTGGCCCGTTGCCGGACGAGAACTCGGTCCAGTGCACGGGTGACGCGGTCTGCCTGGACCCCATCATCGAGATTGGCGACCCCCGCGGCGATGGCGGAGGGCTGGTCCGGCGGTGGCGGGGATGACGGTGACGGTTCGGACCCCGGAGGACGCGACTGCCTGGCCTGATCCGACGGCGAGCCGGTTCTCCAGGGATGCACCGGTGCGTAGCGGCGAGCCCGACCCCGCCGAGGAGGAGTCCACCATCTGCCCGCAGCCCTTTCTCGAAACGTGCAACCGGCGCTGATCACCGTCGCCGGACGGCGGCGGACGAGGAGATTGCGCGCAACGTGTCGGACTGGCGTGCCGGGGTGCGCTGCGCTCACGGAGTGGGTGCGGCGGCGGCAGGCGGGCGGGCCGGTGGGGGACGAGCCGCCGCCCTGGCCGGGGCTGGATGAGGAGTGATGCCCGCGCACGCTCTGCGCGGCTGCGTTCCTGCTGAGCGCCAGCCGTCAGGGAGTACCGTAGCGGAGCTTGCGGAGCTTCTGGCGAAGGGTGTTCCGGTGGATGCCCAGGATCTCGGCGGCGTGGCCCAGGTTACCGTCCGTGAGCGAAAGGGCGCGGCGGATGTGGCGCTCCTCCACCTCGCGCAGGGAAAGGAAGGGACCGTCCGCGGGATGCGCCGCGGAGGGGCCGAACGGGGCGGCGTCGCCGCGCACCTCGGGCGCCAGGTGCTCGGGAAGGAGCGTGTCGCCGTCCTGCACCAGCAGCGCGCGCTGCACCACGTTGCGCAGCTGGCGGATGTTGCCCGGCCACCCGTACGCGCGCAGGAACCCCAGGGTGGTCTCGGCGATCAGCGGCACGGAGCGCCCCAGCTCGCCCGCGAACTCGCTGGCGAAGTGGCGCGCCAGCAGCTCCACGTCGTTCCCCCGCTCGCGCAGCGCCGGCAGGTGCACGGTGACGACGGCCAGGCGGTAGTACAGGTCCTCGCGAAAGCGGCCGGCGAGGACTTCGGCCATCAGGTCGCGGTTGGTCGCGGCGACGATGCGCGCGTCCACGTTCACGGCCACCTCGCCGCCCACGCGCTCGATCTCGTGCTCCTGCAGGGCGCGCAGGATCTTGGCCTGCATGGCGGGGCTCATGTCGCCCACCTCGTCCAGGAACAGCGTGCCCCCGCTGGCGCGTTCAAAGCGCCCCACCCGCCGCCCCGTGGCGCCGGTAAAGGCGCCGCGCTCGTGGCCAAAGAGCTCCGTCTCCAGCAGCGTCTCGGTGATGGCGGCGCAGTTGACGGCCACGAACGGTCCGCCGGCGCGCGTGCTCTGGTCGTGGATGATGCGCGCCAGCAGCTCCTTGCCCGTGCCGCTCTCCCCCTGGATCAGCACGCCGGCCTGGCTGGGCGCCACCCGCCGCGCCACGGAGAGCGCGGCCATCATCCCCACGCTGCTGCCCACCACGGGCGCGCGCGACACCGGCGCGCCGCGCGGCCGTGCGACGGCGGTATAGGTGTGGGTCTGGCCGAGGGGCTTGAGCATCGCTGTCTGCATGTGTCCTGGGGGGACTATCGTTCCACCACGTTCACCAGCACGTACCTTCCCGCGCCGCCCATCGCCGCCACGGCGCTGACGCGCGCCCGTACCGGCGATCCTTCGGGCGCCGCCGTGGCTTCCAGCTCCGCCTGCGCGGGGACGAACGCCGCCGCCGCCAGGAGCCCGGCCATCTGCTCCTGCAGCCGGGCGCGCGCGGTGCGCGGCAGGGCGTCGGAGATCTCGTACGCGCTCAGAAAGGGCGCGCCGGCCCGGCGGCGGACGATGGCGCGCGCCGCCTCGTCCGAGATCCCCGGCACCGTCCGCAGCACGGGGACCGGCGCGGAGTTCAGGTTGATGCGCCCGTCGCTGGCCACGGTGAGGTAGGGCGCCACCCGCGCGTAGTCCGCGAAGGCGATCCCCGGCACCTGGCGCAGTTCGTCCACCGTGGTGAAGGCGCCGCGGGGCGGCAGCCGCATCGTCCGCGCCGAATCCTCCACCACCGGCGCAAAGGGCGGCGCGTGCGCCAGCCGCCAGCGGACGATCGCGACCGCCATCTCCCGCGCCCGCTCCGGCGCCACCCCCGCGGCCAGGAACACCTCTCGCAGCGCCTCCTCGGCGGCCAGGTTCAGCTGCACGCGGCTGCGGGCGTCGCGCACGGTGGCGCGGATGGCGACCTCCTCCAGCCGGTAGACGAGCGCCGGCACCAGCAGCGTGTCGGCGACCGGCGGCGCGCCGGCGGCGGACTGCGCCTCCAGCCCGGCCCGCAGGGCGTCCTCCGCGCGGGCCAGGGCGCCGCGCGCGGCCCACCTGGCGCGGGCGGAGGCGCGGGCGTTGGCGGCGGCGCGCTGGTCGGCGCGCACGCCCGCGTGTACCTCCAGCGCCAGCGCGGAGCCGAGGACGATCACCCACAGCACCGCCACCAGCGCGAACCCGCCGCGGCCGGAAAGGCCGGTGCGCTTCGGCAGGCTCCGCGGGAACGCCCCCTCCGCTGGCTCCGGCTCACACCTCCCCACAAAACTGCCGGAGGAGGTTGAACTGCGGATTCCGTCTCCCGCCGACGCCGCCATCCCACACTTCGCATCACCCATTGCCGGCCTCCTCCTCCGTTGCGGCGGGGCGAAGGGGGACCACGACCGGCATCCGCAGCACGTCGGGAAGGCCATCCGCCTCGCGGTTGCCGGCCAGCTCGGGCGCGGGGAGGACCGTCACCTCCAGCGCCTCGGGGAGCGCGCGGTCGGAGTCCCAGCCGTCCAGCCACGCGTCCTTCATCCGCACCCTGGCCCGGTAGCGCACGTTCAGCCCGACGGCCGTGGGCGCGAGGGCCAGCGTGTCCGTGCGGTCCGCGTCCCGCCGTTCCGCGGGGGCGATCTCCGCGAGCAGGCCGTGTGGCGCGCGCCTGCGGTCGCGCTCGATCCAGAGCGTTACGCGGCGACGGCCGGGGTACAGCGATCCGCCGTCCTCCACCGTGAAGCTCAGGTCGTCCACCGGGAGCGGGCCGAGGCGCCGGTCGCGGCCGCGGAAGGGGCCGGAGTTCTCCCAGAGCGCGGCGGCGCGCAGCCATCCGTCCAGCGTCGCCCGCACGGCCGGGCCGGGGATCGTCTCCGCCCGCGACCGCGCCACCGCCGCCCGCGCGTCCGCCGTCGCCGCGAGCACCCCGTATCCCGCCGCCGCGACGACACCGCTGATCACGAGCGCGACGATCATCTCGACGAGGGTGAATCCGGCGCGCGGCGCCCCCTCCGGGCTGGAGAACCTCGCCCACCTCCCCCCAGAACTCCTGGGGGAGGTTGACCTGCGTCTCGCCAGGGTGGCCCTCCGGCGCGGGGCGAGTTCGACCGCGTCGCGCCGCGCGCGGACCCCCCTCCCCGGCCCTCCCCCGCAAACCGCGCGGGGGAGGGGGAATTCTTCAGTCTGGCGCCGCCGAGTGCCGCTCCCACCACCCCTCCCCCGGGGTTGGGGGAGGGGTCGCCAGCCGGCGCGACGAACGAGCGCAAGGCCTGGCGGGGGAGAGGGCCCGTCATCACGCGTCCGAATGTCCACAAAATCCACAAACGGGTTCATCGCCGCACCGCCGCGTCGGGGAGCATCTCGGGGCGATGGAAGTACGTCTCCAGGCTGTACTCGCGGCCGTCCCACTCCACCACGACGGCGGCCTGCAGCACCGCGGGCGCGTCGGGGCGCGGGCGCACCAGGGCGCGCCAGCGGTAGCCGCCGAACGGCGCGGGAAAGACGCCGGTGCGCGGCTGCAGGTACGCGGGAATGGAGTCCAGCGGCAGCAGTTCCAGCTGGCTCATCCGCGCCTCGGCCAGGGCGACGGCCTCCACGGCGCCGCCCACGTCGGCCTGCGCGCGCACGCTGCGCGACACGGCGCCGAGCAGCGGCACCAGCGCGGCGCCCACGATCACCAGCGCCACCAGCGCCTCGGCCAGCGTAAAGCCGGCGTCAGCGCGGGCGGACACGCGCGGCCCCGGTCCAGGCATCGACGACAACCTCCTGCGTTCCCTCTTCGTCGCTCACGGCCAGCCGGTCCGCCCGCGCGCGGCCCAGCGCATCGAACGCGATCCGCGCCGCCTTTCCATCGCCGCCCGCCAGCCGCGTCCGCGGCGACGTCGGCAGCAGGGCCGCATCCACCGTGTCCGCGGGCCGGTCCGCGGGATGCGCCACCGCCGACCAGCGTCCGCTCGCGAAGTCCACGTCCACCGTGACCGGCACGGCGCGCGTCACCGCCTCCAGCCG
>DATABT010000275.1:0-5734 GCA_036259455.1 Longimicrobium sp.
GCCAGCTCGCGGAAGAGCACGCCGGTGCTCCACTCGTCGCTGACCACGTGGTGCATCGAGAGGATGAGCACGTGGTCCTCCGCACCCAGCCGCAGCAGCGACGGGCGGAAGAGCGGGCCCGCGGAGAGGTCGAACGCCCGCGCCGCCGCCTCGGCCGCGCGCCGGGCCACCATCGCCTCGCGCGACGCCTCGTCCAGCGACGACAGCTCTTCGATGGGAAGGTCGAAGCCGCCGAAGGGGTGGATGACCTGCACCGGCGCGTCGTCCACCTCGCGGAAGACGGTGCGCAGCGACTCGTGCCGGCGGATGATCTCGCCCAGCGCGCGCTCCAGCGCCGGCGCGTCGAGCGCGCCCGACAGCCGCAGCACGCGGGTCACGTTGTACGACGCGTCCCCCGGCTCCATGCGGTCCAGGAACCAGAGACGCTCCTGCGCGAACGAGAGCGGAATGGGGCCGGTGCGATCGATGGGGACGATGGGCGGCGCCACCGGCTCTCCCGCGCGACGGGCCTCCTCCACCGCCTCCGCCACGCCCGCGACGGTGGGGCGTTCGAAGATCACGCGCAGCGGCACCTCGGCGCCCAGGACCGCGCGGATGCGCGACGCCACGCGCGTGGCCAGCAGCGAGTGCCCGCCCAGCGCGAAGAAGTTGTCGTGGATCCCCACGCAGTCGGTGCGCAGCACCTCCGCCCAGATCCCCGCCAGCACCTCTTCGGTCGGCGTTCGCGGCGCCGCGAACTCGCCGTCCGCCGAGTACTCCGGCGCGGGGAGCGCCTTGCGGTCCAGCTTGCCGTTGGGCGTAAGCGGCAGCGCGTCCAGCGACACGAACGCGGCGGGCACCATGTACTCCGGCAGCGTGCGCCGCAGCCGCGCCCGCAGCGCGTCCGCGTCCGCATCGCCCACGACGTACGCCACCAGCCGCCGGTCGCCCGGCGCGTCCTCGCGCACGATCACGGCGCAGTCCGCGACGCCCTCCGCGCGGCGCAGGACCGCCTCGATCTCTCCCGGCTCGATGCGGAAGCCGCGCACCTTCACCTGCGCGTCCGTCCGCCCCAGGTACTCCAGCGTGCCGCCCGCCAGCCACCGCACCCGGTCGCCGGTGCGATAAAGGCGCGCGCCGGGGGTGGAGGCGAACGGATCGGGGACGAAGCGCTCCGCCGTCAGCGCCGGGCGATTGACGTAGCCGCGCGCCACCTGCGTCCCGCCGACGTACAGCTCGCCCGGCACGCCCACCGGCGCCGGCCGCAGCGACGCGTCCAGCACGTACGTGCGCGTGTTGGCCACCGGCCGGCCGATCGGCACCGTCGCCCGCCGCCCCTCCGTGCCGTCGCAGGCGTGGGTGGTGGCGTCGATGCAGCACTCCGTGGGGCCGTACAGGTTCACCAGCCGCGCGTTCGGAAGCGCCTCGCCAAAGCGCCGCGCCAGCTCGCCCGACAGCGCCTCGCCGCCGCAGAACACGCGGCGCAGCGCATTGCACTCCGCGAACTCCGGCTCGTCCAGCAGCGCCCGCAGAAGCGGCGGGACCAGCTGGAGGATGGTGATCCGCTCCTCGCGGAGCGCACGCACCAGGTAGCGCGGGTCCTTCTCCCCGCCGTGCGCGGCGACGACCAGCACGCCGCCCGTCAGCAGCGGCGCGTACACCTCCCACCCCGCCGCATCGAAGCCGATCGGCGTCTTCTGCAGCACCCGGTCTTCCGCGCCGATGCCGAAGTCGCGGACGAACCAGCGCATGTGGCTGGCGAGCGCGCGGTGCTCCACCGCCACGCCCTTGGGCGTCCCCGTGGACCCCGAGGTGAAGATGACGTAGGCCAGGTTCTGCGCCGACGCACGCGCCTCCAGCGGCTCCGCGCTTTCCACCGCGATCTCGTCCCGCCGCCGGTCCAGCTCGATGGCGTCGATCGATGATGGCAGCGCGCCGCGCACCTTCTGCTGCGTCACGACGATGCGCACGCCGCAGTCGGCGATCATCCCCGCCAGCCGCTCCGCGGGATGCGCCGGATCCAGCGGCACGTACGCGCCCCCGGCCTTCAACACGGCCAGGAGGGCGACCGGCAGGTCCAGCCCGCGCTCCAGGCAGATTCCGACGCGATCCTCCGCCCCTGCGCCGAGGCGGATCAGGTGCCGCGCGAGCCGGCTGGTCGCCGCGTCCAGCTGCGCGTACGTCAGCGTCGCATCGTCCAACGCGAGGGCCGGCGCGTCCGGCGTGCGCCGCGCCTGCGCGCGGAAGAGGTCGATGACGGTGCGACGATCGTCATCTCCCGAGCCCGTGCGGTTCCACTCCTCCACCACCCGCCTGCGCTCGTCGTCGCGCAGCAGCGGAAGCTCGGAAAGGCGGCGGCCGGGATCGCGGATCAGCCCCTCCAGCAGCGTCTGGTAGTGCCGGGCCACGCGCTGCAGGGTGGCGCGCTCGAAGAGGTCGGTGTCGTACTCCCACACCAGCACCACCTCGTGCTCCAGCCCGGGTATCCCCTGCTCCAGCCGCGGGATGACCGTCACCTGCATGTCGAACTTGGCGGAGCCGTTGTCCAGCACGTCGCGCAGCTCCACCCGCACGTCGCCCCACGCGAGGTCCGCCATGGGCGAGTCGTGCGCGGCGAACGACGTCTGGTAAACGGGGAGCGCGCTGGCGCTGCGCTCCGGCCGCAGCCGCGCCACCACCTGGTCGAACGGCACGTCCTGGTGCTCGGCCGCGCGCAGCATCGCCTCGCGCACGCGGCGCAGCAGCTCCACGCCCGTGGGGTCGCCGTCCAGCCCCGCGCGGATGGCGACGGTGTTGACGACCATCCCCACCACGCCTTCCAGCGCCACCTGCCCGCGGTTCCCCAGGCCGCTGCCGACGCAGAAGTCGCTCTGCCCCGTGTAGCGGGCCATGAGCGCCTGGAACGCCGTCATCAGCGTGACGAAGAAGGTCGTCCCGTGCGCCACGGCGAACTCGCGCGCCGCCTGCACCAGCTCCGGCGGCAGGTACACGCGCTCGCGGGCGCCGCGGAATCGCATCACCGCGGGGCGCGGAAAGTCCGTCGCCAGCTCCAGCGGCGGCACGCCCGCCAGCTCGTTTTCCCAGAAGTCCAGCCCCGCCTGCGCCGTCCGGCTCTCCATCCACCGCCGCTGCCACACCGCGAAATCGGCGAACTGCAGCCCCGGCTCCGGCAGCGGCGACGGCTTTCCCTCGCTGAACGCCAGGTACAGCGCCCGCAGCTCGCGCAGAAAGATGCCGAACGACCACCCGTCGTGAACGAAGTGGTGCTCCACCATCACCAGCACGTGGTCCTCCGGCGCCACGCGAACGAGGCTGAGCCACAGGAGCGGAAGCTCGGTGATGGAGATGGGATGGCGAAGCTCCCGCTCCACGATCTCCCGCAGCGCCGCCTCCCGATCCTCCGCGTCCGCCACGTGGGAGAGATCGTCGATGGGGAGATGCACGGGCCAGGGCGCGTGGATGCGCTGCACCGGCTCGCCGTTCTCCACCGGAAAGGTGGTGCGGAAGATCTCGTGGCGGCGGACGATCTCGGTGAGCGCCCCCTCCAGCGCGGCGACGTTCAGCGGGCCGCGGAAGCGGAAGGTGGCCTGTGCGCGGTACGCCAGCTGTCCGGGCGAAAACTGCTCGAAGAACCAGGTGGCCTGCTGCGAGAACGACAGGGGAAGGGGCCGGTCGCGGGGGGCGCGCTGAAGGGCGGGCACCGTGGGGTCCGGCGCCGCCCCTCGCGCGGCATCGACCGCGGCCGCGACTTCCTGGATGGTCCCGGAGCGCAGCAGCACGTGCAGCGGCACCCGCACGCCGAACGCGTCCTCGACGCGCGCCAGCGCGCGGACGCCCAGCAGCGAGTGCCCGCCCAGCTCCAGGAAGGGAACGTCGGCGCTCACCCGCTCCGCGCCCAGCAACGCGCGCCAGATCTCCGCCACCCGCGCCTCCGTCGGCGTGCGCGGCGCGACGAACGCGCCCTCCTCCGCCGCCGGCTCCGGCGCGGGAAGCGCCTCGCGGTTCACCTTGCCGTTGGGCGTAAGCGGCAGCGCGTCCAGCGACACGAAGGCGGACGGCACCATGTAGTCCGGGAGCGTGCGCTTGAGGTGCGCGCGCAGCGAGGCGCCGTCCGCCTCCCCCACGAAGTACGCCGCCAGCCGCGTCCCCGCCGGCCCGTCCTGCCGCGCCGCCACCACGCAGTTCCGCACGCCCTCGTGCCCGCGAAGGGCGGATTCCACCTCGCCCAGCTCCACGCGAAATCCGCGGACCTTCACCTGGTGGTCCAGGCGCCCCAGGTACTCCAGCGTGCCGTCCTGCCGCCACCGCACGCGGTCGCCCGTGCGGTACATCCGCGCGCCGGGATCCGCCGAGAACGGGTCGGGGAGGTAGCGCTCCGCCGTGAGCCGCGGCCGTCCCAGGTAGCCGCGCGTGACCCCGTGCCCGCCGATGTACAGCTCCCCCGCCTCGCCCGCGCCCAGCGGCGCCAGCGAGCGGTCCACCACGTAGCAGCGGGTGTTGGAGATCGGCCGGCCGATGGTCCGCGGGCCGCCGGGGGTGCGCAGCGCGAACGTGCTGAACGTGGTGTCTTCCGACGGGCCGTACAGGTCGATGACGCGCTCCACCCCGCGGGCGTACAGCGCGTCCACCACTTCCTGCCGCAGCAGCTCGCCGCCCAGGTTCACCGTCCGCACGCCCGCGGGCAGCCCGCCCGAGTCCAGCAGCGCCGCGATGGCCGAGGGCACGGTGTCCACCAGCCGCACCTGGTCCGCGGCGGCGCTGCGCGGCAGGGCCAGTGCGTTCTCCACCACGATCACCCGCCCGCCGCGCGCCAGCGGCGCGAACAGCTCGAACACCGACATGTCGAAGCACACCGACGTGCACGCCAGCATCCCCGCCAGCTCGTCGTCGCTGTACACGCTCCACGCCCAGGCCAGCATGGCCACGGCGCTCCGGTGCTCGATGGAGACGCCCTTGGGTACGCCCGTGCTCCCCGACGTGTAGATGAGGTACGCCAGGTTGCGCGGCCCCGCGCCACGCTCCGGATTCACGGACGGATTGGACGCGATCTCCGCCGCGTCGGCGTCCACGCGTACGAGGTGCACGCCTTCCGCGGGCTCGACGAGGCCCGCCAGCTTCTCCTGCGTCACCAGCGCGGCCACGGCGGCGTCGGCCAGCATGAACGCCAGGCGGCCGGCGGGATACGCGGGGTCCAGCGGCACGTACGCGCCCCCCGCCTTGAGCACGGCCAGGAGCGCGACCACCAGGTCGATGCCGCGCTCCAGGCACACGCCCACGCGCGCCTCGGGCCCCACGCCCCGCGCGGCCAGGTGGTGCGCCAGCCGGTTGGCCCGCTCGTTCAGCGCGCGGTAGGTGAGCGCGTCGTGCTCGTGCACAACGGCCACCGCGTCCGGCGTGCGCTCCGCCTGCGCCTGGAAGAGCTGGTGGATGCAGCGGTCGCGGGGATACTCCGCCTCCGTGCGATTCCACGCCTCCAGCGCCCGGCGCGCCGGGTCCCACGCCCCCCGCACCGTTCCACCGTGCTGCGGACCGGCAACGCCGGTATCCGTAGTGCCCTGCAGTTCGCTGGCTGATGGCATCGGTCCCACGATTTCTGAGTTTCCATCGGTACCGCGCCGCGGATCACCCGCGGCGGCACTGCGCCGGCCGCGCCGAAGCGCGGGGCCGGGGGACGGACCGGGACTGAAGGCGCGGGGGTGGCGCCCCCGGAAGGCGGACCTTCGCTCCGGAGTACGCCACCTGTTTCCGCGGCCTC
>DATABT010000276.1:0-2513 GCA_036259455.1 Longimicrobium sp.
GGATGGGCGGCGCGGCGGAGCGGCTGGGCTTTGGCGGCGCGGCGCGCGAGGCGGAGACGGTGCCGGGAATGTCGGCCACGCCGGGGCAGCAGGCCTCCGCGTCCGCCGCGGACTCCGCAGCGCCTGGGCGCGTGGCCGAAGGCGAGGCGGCGCCCACGGCGGCCGGCCGCGCGGCGCGCCGTCCCGGGCTGCCGCCGGGGATGTCGGCGCCGGTTCGCTTCAACCCCTCGGGCAACTACGTGCTGCTGCAGGTGGACTCGCGGCAGCGTGTGGGTGCCGTGGCCATCTGGGTGCAGGACAGCAACCAGGCCGAGGGGCAGATCGTGGCCGGGCGCAGCGGCGAGACGCTGGAGCCGCTGGCCGACGGCCTGCGCCTGCGCAACACGCCCTCGTCGCGCGCGGACTACACCATCACGGTGCCCACTCGCTACCGCTTCATCCGCGTCAAGATCGGCGATGAGCCGGAGACGACCATCGCGGTGTCGCGCGCCAACCGCGCCTGGCTCTGGACCGTGAACCTGGCCGCGTCCGAAGGCAACTGACGGACGAGGGGGGCACGCGGAGGGCGTGGAGGAAAGAGAGAGGCGCGGAGAACGGTTCGAGTTCTCCGCGTTCTCTTCATTTCATCCAGCTGCGCAGTCATCCGAAAAGAAATTCTCACGCAGAGAATCAGAGCGACAGAGAACGAATCAATCCTCTGTTGCTCTGATTCTCTGCGTGAGAATTTCTTTCTTCTTTTCCTCCGCGTAAAACCGCGGTTCAGCGGTCGCGCGAGGATTCTACGATCAGCGTGTAGTCGCCCGTCTGCTCGGCGCTGAAGGAGTTGGCGCGGATCACGTACTCGCCGTCGTCCGGCAGCGTGATCTCCATCAGCGTGTTGGTGCCGTCGCCGCCGTCGTCCATGGTGGCGATCTCCTCGAAGTCGCCGCAGCCGCCCTCCATCCGCCCGATGGCCACGTACGTGTCGAAGTCGTCGCTCTCCATGCGGATGCGCAGCTGCTCGCCGGCGCGCCCGCGGTAGCTCCACAGCTCGTAGTAGGAGCCGTCGGTCTCCAGCACGGCGTCGTCCTCGTCCAGCTCGCCGCGCATCTGCCGGCCGCTCTCCAGCGGGCGCGGCGGGGCGGGGGCGCGCGCCACGCGCTCCTCCACCGTGAGCGTGTACGCGCCGCCCTCGTCGCCGTAGGAGCTGGCGCGGATCACGTAGTCGCCGTCTTCGGTGATCATGTGGCTCAGGCGCGAGTTGGTGCCCTCGTCGCCGCCGTCGTCGTCCGTGGCCACGGACTCGAACTGGCCGTTCACCATCCGGCCCAGGTTGAGGTACGTGTCGAACTCCTCCGACTCCATCCGCGCGGTGATGCGCTGGCCCTGGCGCCCGCGAAAGGTCCACGCGTCGTACATCCGGTCGTTCTCGTCCTCGAAGTAGTCCGTCTCGGTCAGGGTGCCGGTGACGGTGGCGCCCAGGGCGATGGGGCGCAGATGGCCGGTCGTGGGCTCCGGCGCGGTCTGCAGCCCCAGCGTGAAGGCGCCGGCGCCATCTTCCGAGAACGCCTGCGCGACCACGTAGTAGGTGCCGTTCTCCGGCAGGGTGACGCGCATGCGCGAGTTGGTGTCCTCGCCGCCGTCGTCGTCGGTCCTGATCTGGTCCATCAACGGGCCCACCACGCGGCCGACGGTGAGGTACGTGTCGAAATCGGTGGACTCCATGGTGGCGACCAGGCGCTGCCCGGCCATGCCCTCGAAGCGGTAGACGCGAAAGGCGCCGCGCCCGAACACGCGGGGATCGCCGGCGCCGATGGAGCCGGTGACGCTCTGGCCCACCCGGATGGGCTCGGTGCCGGGCTGCGCGTGGAGGGACAGGGGAACCGCGGACAGCAGACAGGCCGCGAACGCGGCGCGGTGCAGCTGGTTCATGGGCCTCCGCAATTGGGGAGAGGGAGATTCGGGCTGGTCCAAGGGCCGCGGGGGCGGCCGCAAAATAGCCCGCGATCGTGACGCGCGCCGTGGCAGGACCGTGCGGCGCGGGGAACTGCTACTTGCGTGCAACGCACGAAGTTCCGCCGAGTGTGTCAATCTACCGCATCCCCCCCGCCGCGCCAGCCGAAGATCTCCGGACAACAAAAGAGATTGGCCTCACACGGAGCCAGCAGAGTCAGCAGAGTTCTTTCTCGCGCAGAACGAACTCTGCCGACTCCGCTAACTTTGTGTGAGACAATCTTTAGAAGATTGTGGATGGATGATGTCCCCCCACTTTCATGGCCGATTCGATCGCGATTCACAGGTTGACGCCGCGAGCTGCCCTGCTCCCAGATGCATCCCATTCCGCCTCCGCACTTTCTGCGTTCTCTGCGTTCAGGAGGGGGGCCAGTCGGCGGAGGACGGAGAACAGGGCGAGCGAAAGAGCTGCGTGGACCGATCCACCCGCGCCGCGCTGTCAAGCCGCTGCACCGGCGCGGGTTGTGCGCGCCCGCCGCGCCGGTCACATTGTCCGCCCCGCGCCGGATGCTCCGGCGCGG
>DATABT010000277.1:0-2567 GCA_036259455.1 Longimicrobium sp.
CCACTCGTCCAGGTGGCGGCGCGCGGCGTGATTCCCGGCCTCCGGCGGCTGGTACGCGCCCGCCAGCCGCTCGAACAGCGGCGCCGCGCCCGCGGCGATGCGGCGCAGGGCCGCGTCGTCCAGCGCGTTGGCGGGTGCGGGCGAGGGCGGTGCGAAGGCTTCCGGTTCGGCGATGGTCATCGGGTGTTGCGGATCGGGGGCACGGAAGGGCCTCGTCACGGTGTGGGGCACAAGCACGGGCGAGTAGATTCCTCGGTCGGCGCAACGGTTTCACGCGACGGGCGGGATCACGCGGGCGCCTCCCTCGGGAATGACAGTTCTGTGCGTGGCGCGGGACGACAGGAATCGCACGGGCAAACTCCGTTACCTCCGTAGACTCCGTGTGAGGCCCACTTCCCGTCACACGGGAAGCATCAGTTCGTCCACGTTCATCATCTCCCGGTAGGCGGCGAGCAGCTTTTCGCGGTTGCTCGCGTAGACCACGGCGGGCGTGAGCAGGTGCGGGTAGCGCATCTGCAGGTACATCTCCCGCCGCAGCGGGACGTCCACGCCCGTCTCCGCGAGGAAGCCGCCGAACTTGTCCAGGTAGTGCAGGTGATACTGCGCTTCCAGAAAGCGGATGAAGGGCTGCGACACCAGCCGGCGCATGGCGTCGCGGTGCACGCCGGCGATGGCGGTGCGCGGAAGCACCTGGTATCCAAAGAGTTGCTTGAGCTGGTGAGGAGACTCGTGCGCCACCAGGCTGCTTCCCATCCCCCGCAGGTGCGCGTACTCGACGGGGAGCCGCTCCACCCGCTGGCCGCGCGCGCGCAGGGCCGTGGTGAGGTCCATATCCTCCACGCCCACGAAGTAGTACTCGTCGTATCCACCCAGTTGCAGCCAGTCGCGGCGCCGCATCACCAGCGGAACGCCCTTGGCCACCGGCACGCCGAACCACGAGTCCAGCTCCGGCGTCGCCGCGCCCACGGCCGGATCGGAAAGCGCGTCCAGGCTGCGCTCGATCCACGTGTCATCCGCCACGTAGCAGTCGTCGTGGAAGATGGCCACGTACTCGCCGCGCGCCATCCGCACGCCCAGGTTGTAGCCCTTGCTGATGCACGCCATCTCCGATTGCGCCATCCGCAGGTGGCGGAGCGGCGCGCGGTCGATGCCGAATCCCGCCAGGATGACGATGATCTCGATGTCGTGCCCGCGGCTGCCGTGGATGATGCTGGGCAGCAGCACGTGGCGCGCGAACAGGTCGTTGAACGGCAGCAGGACGATACAGGAGAGCAGCGGATTCTCCGCGTTCCGGAAGGTCGCGAGCGCGTCCGCGGGGAAGGCGGGATAGCCGTTCGCCGCGCCGAAGAGCGCGCTGGCCGCCGCCCCGGCGCCGCCGTCCGGCGCGGTAACCTCCACGGTGGCCGCAGCATCGCTTTCCGTCACGGTGGCGCGGGCGCCGTGGTTCACGGACGCCGCCGCCTCGCGCAGCCGCGCGGCGTCGATGGCGTTGCGGGGGACGGTGACGCGGATGGTCCCGCCCTCGCGCTCAACCCGGAACATGGTAGTCCTCTTCACGTTCGCGGACGTAGGGCGGCATGGCATGCCGCTCGATGTAGGCACCCTGCGTGGCGCACCCGTAGCGCGGATGCGCATCGGAGGACGCGGCCGGCGCCTTCGCGTCCGCCGTTTTCCGCCGCCGCGTGCCCTCGAGCAGCGCGAGCGCGGTGATCGTGGCCGTCCAGGCGCCGTCCGCGTCTTCGTAAAAGGTGATGACGTGCTCCTCGCCGTTCACGCGGATCATCCGCTCCGCCTTCACGGGATCCAGCAGCGCGGCCATCAGCGTCCACGCCGACTGGCGGCTCCAGGGAAAACGCTCGGTGGAGTAGAACGGCCGCGCCGGCGCCGCATCCGCCCGCGCATCCCACAGCGCCGCCAGCCGCCCGTGCGACCGCCGCAGCCGCCGCGCGGGAACGCCCAGCGCGTGCAGCGCAAGCAGCGCCGCCGCCGTGGAGCCGACGCGATCGAACGTCCCCCACCCGCCGTCCCCGTCCATCGCCGCCATCAGCTCGGCCGCCAGACGCGCGCGCAGCATGGCCGTCCCCGGCGCGGCGCACAGGCCCAGCGCGGCGATCCAGTCCATCAGGTACGGGTTGGCGATGTACAGCCCCGACCGCGTGTCGAAGCGGTCGCGGAAGTACGCGGCCGGCGTGGTGGGACCCTTCCCGCCACGCGCGCGCAGGTGCGCGGCCAGGCAGGCGATGGAGTAGTCCGGCTGGCACCAGTGCAGCACCCGCTCGCTCACCGTCATCTTGCCCGGCTCGCGGCCGCGCGTGCAGTGCTGGGGGAGGTAGCCGCCGTTCGGCAGGCGGAACGCCTCCAGCCGCTGCACGGCGCGGCGGTCGCGCACGCCCATCAGCACCAGCGCGCTGTCGATGGAGGTCGTGAGGCTCCCCGTGTGGTACGGCCAGAGCCCGTCCACCTGCTTGCCGCGCAGGTACCCGAGCACGCGGTCGGCCGCCTGCGCCAGCGCGGGATCGCGCAGGGCGCGCGCGCCGCGGCGGAGCGCCAGGAGCGCGGGGCCCAGC
>DATABT010000278.1:0-3378 GCA_036259455.1 Longimicrobium sp.
GCGGGAGCGCTCGCGTGCGCGGCGGAAGCGGGTGCGCTCTCGCCGGCGGAACCGTCCGGCCCGGCGGCGTCGGGCGCGCCGGCGGTGGATTCCGAGGCGGCGGATTCGGGTGTGGAGCCGCAGGCGGCAAGGACGAGGGCAAGGAGCACGGCGGGGGCAGAGCGCGGGCGGAACGGCCTCATCGGTCCTCCGGGCAAGGGGTGGAAAGGAAGCGTGCCGAGCGTTCCCGGCGAAAATCTCCGCGGCTACCGCCCCGCGCAAGGGCGCGCGCACAGCCGGGGACCTCGCCGCGCGCGCAGAACGCCTGTGGATCCGCGGTCTGCAAATCGAAATGTTTCCGCGCGACGACAGAGCCCATGCGGTGCGGCAAGCGGAGATTCCTCCTCTGACAGTTCGGGGGAAGCCGATGGGATTCGTTGCCGCCGGGCGGCCAGATGGGCGTCCTGCGGGAAGTCAGAGTGGCCGGTGCGCCACCGCCAGCATGTGCGCGCTGACGCCCAGCATCGAGGGCTCCGTCTCCAGTTGCCGGAGCACGTGCAGGAGCCGTCCTCGACGGGCCTCGTCCTGCCACCGCGCTTCAAAGTCCGACAGGAGCCATGCTGGCCCTTCCAGGCCGAAGAGGCCTTGCAGCCGGAAGCCCGCACGCCCGATCTCGGCGCCGAGTTCGTCCGGGCGGTGAAAGTATGCGGTGGTGAAGTACCCCTGCGTCGTCGTCGGATTGTAGTGATGCCCGTCAGCGAGGTCGCGCTCCACGATGGCCGCGAACGCCGGATCGGCCAGGACGTCGCGAGAAAGGCCGTCCAGCGCGGATGCAAACCGGGAAATGCCGGCCGCGAAGAGAAGGCCTTCAGGCTTGAGAACGCGAAACGCCTCACGCAGGGCCACGTTCCGGTCGGATGCGTCCTGCAGATGGTAGAGCGGACCCAGCAACAGCAGGGCATCGGCGAAGCCATCCGGCCACTCGAGCGCGCGTGCATCCCCGACGGAGCAGCTCGCGATGCCGGCATGCGCGCTGGCCTGGACGACCATTCGCGGAACCGGATCGACGAGATGAACCTCGTGGCCGAGCTCCGCGAGCCATCGGGCGTGGACGCCGGGGCCGCCACCCACGTCCAGCACCACGAGGGGCGCCGCGGGGAGGAATCGGCCGATGATCTCCTGCGTACGTGCCCGCTCCAGCTGGCCGGGTCCCGTCGCGAGCCGCTGCGCCTCCGGTGCGTTGTCGTAGTAGGCGCGTACCGGCGGGGCGAGGGTAGGGTGGGGAGATGTCTGCACCATGGGGATACCGATTCTGCGCAGCGCGCGAGCCTGTGATCGGGGGGAACCGGGCGCGACGTGGACAGCCTCCGTCTGCGTCTCCCGGGATAGACGGGGCGCTCCACCGCATCTATCAACACCCGTGTCGGCGCACTGCTGCCGGACCGCCCACGAGCAGACCCCGCGCGCGTTCCCGGGAGGCTCGCCGCGATCGCGCGGTCCCGCTCGTACGGGGCGGTCAGCCGGGGAGTGACCGGGCGAGCAGATCCTGAAAGTGCTCCAGGAACTCCCCCACGTCGATCCCGTCCACCAGCGCGTGGTGCACCTCCACGCACACCGGCACGTACCACGCGCCGGCTTCCGCGTACCGCCTGCCGAACGTGAGCTTGGGGACCGAGTCCTCCCGCCGCATCGCGTTCGTGAACGAGGTGAAGCGGACCCAGGGCAGCACGGTGGCGTGGAGGGTGGCGTCGTCGGCCTCGCGCTCATCGCCCAGCGTCGTTCCGTCCCGCGCCCGCTCCATCTCGCGCTTCCCCTCGGAGACGAACCGCGAGAAGGACGTCTCGTGCGCGAAGTACGCGAACCCGAACGTGCGGTCCGGCCGCAGCACGGTGCACCCGATCCCCACCGCGTCATGGCACCAGACGCGATCATCCCGCAGCCGCAGCCTGAACGCCTCGACCGCGTTGGCCGCGCTCATCGCGGCAAACAGCATCGCGAGCGTGAATGAGGTCCCCTCGCCGCCGCGCGACGCCGCGTAGCACGCGGAAACGTCCACCGCGGCGGTCGTGCTGAAGTGCGGCCTGTCGTAGCCGCGGAACAGCAGAAAGTGCGGCCGCCGCTTCCACTCGTCCAGATCGATGTATCTGCCCACGGACCGCTCCGGTGAGATCGAATCTTCATTCACTCACGCCTTGCTCGGCGCGCTCGAAGCTCTGGCCGGCGGATGCGCCCGCGCAAGTACCCGGCAGCTGGGCGTGTACCCTCGCTCGCCGACGGTGATGTGCAACGCGGTGGCGCGGCGATGTATTCGCCGCAGAAGCCCTCAATTGCCTGGCTTGCCGATGGGTTCGCAACGCTGGCACGATGTCTCACCGCTCGCGTTGCCGGCGGCGAGGGGCTCGCCCAGATTCGTCCTGCCCCGCGTTCGCGCTTCGGCGAACGTGCAACGCACAGCCACGGAGCTTCTGATGCGCCCCCAGCCCCTTGTCGTGGTGACGGACGTCGAGGCCAGCAGCCGGTGGTACCAGCGCCTTCTCGGCTGCCAGAGCGCGCATGGCGGTCCGGAGTACGAGCGGCTGGTCCGCGACGGAACGCTCATCCTCCAGCTCCACGGCTTTGCCGTCGGGCATTACCACGGCCCTCTCGCCGATCCCGCCGACCGGCCCTACGGCAACGGCGTTCTGCTGTGGTTCGAGACGGACGATTTCGCCGCCGCCGCCTCGCGTGCGGCCGGGATGGGCGCGGAGATCGTGATGCCGCGCCATCGCAACCCGCCATCGGGGGACGGCGGACCCAACCACTGGGAACTCTGGCTGCGCGACCCAGACGGCTACACCGTCGTGCTCGCCAGCCCCGACGGCTCGGCGGATTGACGGCCGGCGTCCCATATCTGCACGCGTAGCGCACACCTCTCGGCAGGCGATTCGCAGCGGTCTGTTGCCGGATGCGCGACTCCCGCGCCGTACGCCGACGGCTGATTCGGTGGGGATCGCTTCTCGTCCTCCGTCGCCACCTGTATTCCCTCCCCCGACCGACAGCCTGATCGCCCCCCCGCGCCGGCTCGCCCCCTGACCCGCGGACGGCCGGCGCCGCACGCGGAACCGACTGTAGCGATGGATGCCCGGACGCACCGACCTGCACAGGCCCGGCGGGCGGAGCGGCCTACCCGAGCAGTCGCGCGAGGGGACGGGACAGGGTGACCACGGGCGTGAACCTCCAGCCGCTGCCGACGATGGCCTCCACGAGCGGCGTCTTCATCTCCGAGAGGACGAAGCGGCTGCGCGACAACACCTTACCTGGCGCGGCGCACTCCACTGCCGGACAGGAGCCGCCGGCCCGCGCCACCAGCCGTCGGCCGGAGATCCGAAACCGGCGCGGGGCAACGCGATCGCCACCGTT
>DATABT010000279.1:0-2752 GCA_036259455.1 Longimicrobium sp.
GTGCGGCCAGCCATGAGCGTGGGTGAGTAGATTTCTCAGTCGGCGCAACAAGATCCTGCATGAGCCAAGTCCTCGTGGGCGCCTCCTTCGAAATGACAGCTCACGGCGCAGACTTCGTGCGTGCAACGAAATCCGCGATGACCCCGAAGAATGGGGCGTCCCACGGAGCAACAGAGGAACAGAGACAATCCTTCATCTCTGTTCCTCTGCTGCTCCGTGTGACCGATCTTCAGTTGTCGCGGCGCTCTTCGCGCGGGTGGCCGTGGCCCTGGTTCTTGCTCGTCTCCGTGGTGTCCAGGTCGCGGTCGGTGCCGCGGGTGCCGCGCTCGCTGGCGCCGAACTCCGCGCCGCTGTTGTTCTCCCCCTGCGAGCCCTCCGGCGTGTTGCCGCTGGTGACGCCGCCGGGGTGCTGGTGCGTGGTCTTGAGGTCCGACATGCTCCATCTCCTGATCGGGTGCGTACGGCCAATCCCCTCGTGCCGGCGGGGGTCTCCCGACACGGGCAAGACTTGTTCCGACAACAAGATAACCAAGCGCTCCCCACCGCCGTCACCGCCATCCTCCCCTTCGCGGCCAGCACCGATCTTGCGTATCGTGTACCCGGGTGACGGACCCGCGACAAGGGTGTTGCGCGACCCGTTCACCACGCATAGTTTCCGAACGTGGAGCCGCGCGACCGGGCAGCCCGACAGGGCGGACTGCTCCGTGCCCGGCGGTCAGGAAAGGAGGTGGGCCTTGAAAATCTGTGACCTCGTTCAGGACCCCGCTTCGCGACGCTCCGCTTCGGAACGCCCTTGCAGCCGCATGCTGCACGGGCGTTTTTCGTTTCCCGTCTTTCGCAGGAGGGTGACATGCTCGATTCCGGGATGATCAACAAAATCCAGAAGGCCAAGGACTACGCCTCGGAACCCGAGCGCATCCACTTCCAGAAGCTGGAGGTGGAGTTCGACGGGCGGAACGGCAACCACAACGTGGGTTTCGAAGACGGTCACTGGCATTGCGATTGTGATTACTTCAGGCACCACCACACCTGCAGCCACACCATGGCGATGGAGCGCGTGCTGGGCGTGATGGCCCCGGCGGAGGTCGCCTGAGACTGGCGTCCTGATCCGCCATCCCGCCGCAAACCCGGCGGGAGTCCTGAAGACGATGATCGCCGCGGGAGAGACGAGCTCTCCGGCGGCGATCGCGTTTTTGCCGGCCCTCGGTGCGCCGCTCGGCATCGGCGCGTGCCCCCGATCCACGGGTTGCAACCCGCCGCTGGAGCGTGACGCGGGCGTTCAGGACGTATACACCCCCTGCCGCGCGGGTTGCGGGAGGGGGTGAACGAGCCCGGCGAGGCCGGGGGAGAGCTACGGCGCGCCGGTGGTCTGCGGCTGCGAGCCCACGGGGGGCGCGGGCGCGGGAAGCGTGTCCGCCGCTCCGGCGCCGCTGGTGGCGGGCGCGGGGGTGGGCTGGGCGCCGCCGCCGGGAACGGTGTCACGCTGGTCCAGCTGCTCCAGGTGAATGCTGGTGTCCACCGCGATCCCCATCTTCGCCGCTTCCTCCGGCGAGAGCGCCCTGGCCTCCGACTGCACCTGCTCCGCCGACAGCCCGTCCTCCCACTGTGCGTTGGCCGTGTCCATCTTTACGTTCGCGTCGCCCTCGCCCCCGCGCCCGGAGCAGGCGGCCAGCGCCAGGGACACGGCCGGCAGGAACACGAAAAAAAGACGCAGGATCGGCTTCGGCATGGTTGCACTCCGAAAACGTGTGTGTGCCTGGAAATACGGGAAATCGGCGGGCGGGCGTCAGGCGCGGGGCCCGTCGCCCTCCAGAAAGTCGCGCACGCGCTCCCACACCTCCTGCGCGCGCTCCCAGTGCGGCAGTCCGCCCGTGGGCAGACCCACCACCTGCACGTTGGGGCGGCCGTCCAGCTCCGGCAGGCGGTCGTAGCTCTCCTGCCGGCGGCTCTCCACCGTGCCGTGCACCACCAGCACCGGCTGCCGCAGCCGCCGGAAGGTGTCCGCCGCGTCGCGGGGAAACATCCGCCCCCGCAGAAAGTCGTCCAGGGGGAACTGGGCGCCGTCCATCCGCGACGTCTCCGCCCCGAACTCCACGAACTCCTCCGGCACCCCGAACTCGGGGGTGAACAGGTTCTCTTCCGCGAACCGGTACAGCGCCTCCGGCGTCGTGAGCCGGTCGTAGAAGGCGCGCTGCACGCCGGGAAGGGTAAAGAGCAGCCGCGACCACAGGCGCGGGATGGCCGGCGGGTCCTTCCCCAGCCCCGCGGGCTCGATGGCGGCCAGCTTGTGCACCAGGTCCGGCCGCCGCCGCGCCACCTCCGCCGCGTACGCCGCGCCCAGCGACAGCCCGATCACGTCCGCGCCGCCCGCGGGGCGCACCACACGCTCCAGAAAGTGCTGCAGCTGGTCCTCCATCAGCCCCGGCTCGTACTGCAGCTCCGGGCGGTCGCTGTGGCCGAAGCCGACCCACTCCAGCGCGTACAGCGGGCGGTCCGTGTGCTTGCGGAACGCGCGCACCAGCGGCCGCATCTCGTGCGCGCTGGCCACGGCGTTGACGGAGTGCAGAAAGACCACCGGCCGCCCCGTCCCCTCGCGCATGTAGTAGGCGTAGTGGACGTCGCCCCACTTCTGGTACTGGATGGGGAGCCCCAGCGCGTTGGGAAGCTCCGTCACCGGCCTCCGCCGCGCCCGGCGCGCGCCGAACACGTACACCGCGTAGGCGGCGGCCGCGGCCGCCCCCCCCCCCCCCGC
>DATABT010000280.1:0-9089 GCA_036259455.1 Longimicrobium sp.
CGCGGAGAGATTTCCTCTCCGCGCCTCCGCTTTTCGTATCCGCCCTGCGCGTGACTTCGAGCAACCCTGAGAGCCGCCTCCCGCCGCGGCTGTCACGGTACAGCGTGCGCGCAGCGCCGGATCACTCAGGAAACCGATGCCGCGGTTCGCGGACGTTACCCGAGCGGCGCGAACAGGTCCACGCCGTTGCCGTCGGGATCGTGGAGCACGGCGTAGCGCTGGCCCCAGAACGCGTCCCACGGCGGACGGTGGCCGTGGTACCCCGCCGCCACCAGGCGCTCGTACGTGGCATCCACCTCGGCCGGGCTGTCGCAGAGGAACGCGAGGCCCATGCGGTGCCCGCCGCTGGCCGGCTGCCACTCCGGATCGAACGAGTGGACGACCTCCACCGTGTCCCACAGCACCCGCATTCCGCCGGGGAGCTTCGCCTCCACGTGCCCCTCGCTCTCGGCGCCGGCCGGAATGTCCAGCCCCAGCTCGCGGTAGAACGCCAGCGTGCGCGCCATGTCCTGCACCACCATCCCGATCGCGTCCAGCTTCGGCTTCATCTGCGGTACGCCTCCATGTGGATGTGATTGCGATGCTTCGGCTTCGATCAGCCCCTTCAGCGTCTCCAGGTCGGACGATACGAGCGCGGCGTCCTCATCGAACTGCGCGTCCGTGAAACCGTCCTGCCGAAAGAGCGTGAAGGTGAGCACACTGCCGGCGCCGTTCGGCACCACGCGCATGGAATTGTGGATCTCGCCGCCGGGGAGCCGCACCCAGTGGTCCAGCACGCCCAGCTCGTTGCGCGGCGCGAACCGCACGGGCACCGGCCCCTCCGCCGTGTGCATGATCCAGTGGTCCCCCGCCGGCGTAATCTCGTGCCCGAAGTTGGGCGCCCAGCGCGGCATGTTCGCCGGCTCCGCGACGAACGCGTACACCCGCTCCGCCGGTGCCTCGATGTTGATGTGGAGGATGAGTACGTCCCTCACCGCCGTCCCTCGCTGAGATGGATTCCCTGCGTCACGAGCCCTGAAGATATCGTGCGGCCCATCCCCCGTCTTGAAGAAATCGGACGTCTTTACCGGGAGAAAACGCGAGAGGACGCGGAGGCATGCGATCCGGGTGCTCCGCGTGACTTGGGGCCCCTCCCCCCGGCCCTCTCCCCGCTCGTTCCTCGCGGAGAGGGGGAGAAGCCCATCTCGTGCTTGCCGCCGCGGCCGGGGTGGTCAGACGACGTCGAAGAGGCCGGCCATCTGGAGCGCGGAGCCGGCATCGGGCAGGAGGGTGGATGGCGTGGCGCCGGCCAGCTCGCGCAGGTCGCGCGTCATGTGCGCCTGGTCCGCGTACCCCGCGCGCAGAGCCAGCGTGGCGAGCGAATCGCCGTGTCCCGCGCGGCCGGCGAGCGCGAGCAGGCGCTGGAAGCGGAGGATGCGGTGCAGCGTCTTGGGCGTGTAACCCGACGCCGCCAGCAGGCGCCGCTGCAGCTGACGCTCGCTGAGGTACAGCGCGCGGCTGAGCTCGTGCACCCGGCCGTGCGGATGCGCCGCCAGCCACCGCACCGTGCCGCGCACCACCTCGTCCGGCGGCGCCGTATGGGCAAGGTACCGCTCCAGCAGCGTCCGCGCGACGGCCACTTTGTCCACCAATCGATCGCGGTCCGCGACCTCGCTCGAGAAGGCGCGCGCCAGCGCCGGCGCCACGGCGCGCAGGGGAAGGTGCTGGTCACGCAGTTCGCTGGCGTCCACGCCCAGCACCCCCGCGCACCAGCCGGGACGAAATCGCGCGCCCACCACCGCCGTCCCCGGCGCCACGCGCGCGATCACCGAACGCGTCGCCGGCCCCGCGACCACCGGCTCGCCGGCGTCCACCCACAGGATGTCGACGCACGCGTCCGGCAGCACCGTCTGCGCGCGCTCCCCGGCGGCGCCTTCCTGGTGGCCCCACAGGCACACCAGCGCGTCGCGCAGCGCGGGCGGCGGCGCGACTTCGCTGTACGGCACGGCGTGGGGCGCGGCGGCGGGCATTCCGTTCACGTTGCGGATGCGGAGATGCGCATCCATCCAACTTTCATCCCCCCGCCGCGCGTGGCAATGCAGGAGGGCTCGTGGTCCCCCCGGGTTCCCCAGGGTGCGAGCGAGCGGGTGAGGGCCCCACCCTACAGCCGGGTGCGGAATTGAAAGCACTCGATGCCGAAGCCCTCGCGAAAGTAGAAGCGGTGCGCCTGCTCGCGGATGGTGCGCGAGATCAGTTGCACCTCGCTGCACCCCTGCCGCCGCGCCTGGTCCTTGAGCCAGTCCAGCATCGCCTTGCCGTACCCGCGCGACCGCGCGTTCTCGTCCGAAACCAGGTCGTCCAGGTAGAGGATGCGCCCGCAGTACAGCATCTCCATGTACCTGTATCCCGCCACCGCGCGCACGGTACCCTCGTCCATCAGCGCCGCCAGCCGGAAGCCGTCGCTCTCCATCATCCCGCGCACCCGCGGCACGTACTCCTCGCGCGAAAGGTGCGGCCGCAGCTGCCGCATCACCTTGTACGTGGCCGCGATCTGCTCGTCCGTCTCCGCGATCTCGATCGTCATCATCCGTCCCGTCTGCCGTGAGCCGCCGTCTGTCTCGTCGCACCAATCTGGGCGCCGCGGCGCGATGAGAAAAGCGGACGTGGAGGATGGCATCCTCCGCGTCCCAAAGATCCGCATCGCCCGGCTCCCGATGCCGGAAGCGGGCAATCGTTCATCCGCCGGTCTACCGCAGCTGATCGAAGCGGCCGTTGTCCGCGTGCGCCGCGGGCGCAAAGGACGCCCCCGGGGCCACGCTGGTGCCGGTGATCTGGTTGGGATCCACCGACCCGTCTCCGTCGCAGTCGAAGGAGCCGCCGTCCTCCACCACGCCGGGGTTGCCGCGCCACACGTTGGCGCCGGTGGAGGCCAGGAACACGGCGCCGCGGTCGTTGCCCTGGACGTTGTTGCCCGTGAACACGTTGCCGCAGGCGCGTGCGATGCTCATCGCCGCGATCCCCGAGTGGCTGACCTGGTTGCCCGTGAACGACACGCCGCGCAACGTAACGGGAAGCGACACGATCTCGGCAACCGCGATGCCGTAGTTGAGCGCGCCGTTGATGCGGTTGTGCTCCACCCGCGAGTTGAAGACGTTGGTCAGCACGATGCCGCTGGTCCAGCCGTACCCGACGTCGTTGTGGGTGATGGTGGCGTTGCTGCCGTCGCGCACGCGGATGGCGCCGTAGATGGAGGAGGGATAGCTGTCTTCCGTCTCCATCACGTTGCGCGAGATCACCACGTCGTCCGGCGGGTTGATGGGAATTCCCGCGGCGTCGCGGTACGGCGCCTGGAACTGAATGCCCGTGTTGGTGCTGTCGCCCTCGAAGTGGTTGTCGGTGATGTGCGTGCCCTGTGTGCCCACGAAGAATACGCAGACGGTGTAGCCGCACCCGATGTTGTTGTGGGTGACGCGGATTCCGCTGAAGTCCTCGTCGAAGACGTTGAACCCGACGATGGCCCCGAACGCGTACTCCGCGTCCAGGTGCAGCCCGGTGACGGTGATATCCCTGGCCGCGATCTCCAGCAGCACGCCCCGGCTCCCCTCCACCACCTGCAGCCCCGCGCCCGGCCCGGCGCAGGTCAGGGTGATGCCCGGCGTGGTGAGGGTAACCTGCGTGGGGAGGATGATGGTCCCCGAGATGGCGATCACGTCGCCCGGCTGCGCCGCGGCCACCGCGGCCCGCAACTCGGCGTCGGTGCTGACCACCGCGGTGGGAGACGCGGCGCACGCGGCGGCCGACGAGAGGCTCGGCCCGGCGGAGCGGGCGCTGGGCGTGGTGGGCTGGTCGGCGCAGGCGGCCAGTGCCGCGGCCGCGAGGACGAGGGAGGTGGCGAGGGTCAGGTTTCGCATGGGCTCCATCTGGGATGGGAAGGAGGGGACGTGCACGCGCGCTCCGCGCGGGGGCGCGGATCACGGGCGCGGTGGAGCGTACCGGCGAAGTCAGGTTCGTGTGGCTCCGCCGGCCTCAGAGGGGAAGAGCGTGCGCGGAAGGTCCGTTGACGCGCGAACCTTTCCGCGCGGCAGAGCGCCTCTCGCCGGCGGGGAGTCCAATCCCCCCGGCCGGTTCGGGCGCGTCCATCGTCAACGCGCGGGGCTCCCTATTCCGGACAAGTGATGGTCTGGTGTGTGGCCGGGCTTGCGCCGGAACCGGGCGTGGAGCCGGCGATGCGCACGACGGCCGGCTTCGCGCCGGAGCGGCTGAAGCCGCCGCGCCGCCGCAACGAAAGCGGAAAGCCCCGCAAACTGCGCGGGGCTTCAACTGCGGATACGGCGGGTCCGGCGCGGCGCGACCAGGACCCCCGGCATTTCCCGGCACGAGAGCCCGTCCTCGCGCGGCGGCACGCACTCCGGACAGGTGGATGGACCGGCATATCTGTGCCCGTCTGGTCAGGGAACCGGGGTCTGAATGATCAGGGAGTCACGAGATCAGGCAGATATGGTTCCAGACGCGTCGACCGGTGATCTGGCGCATCACATCAAAGCTTGTCATATTCGGCGCGCTCTGCGCGTTGCAAAGATGCGCGCTCCACAGCGCAAGGCGTGTTGTAGAAGGAACGGCGCCGCTCTCCGCCGCCCCTTTGGCCCTGGCTCCTCCACCGACATGCCGCCGCCGTCCCCCGGCCCCTGCCTCGCGCCCGATCGGTCCCCACCACTCCCCCCGAATCCACCGCCGACGACAATCGCATGCGCAACCCCATCTGCCCCGCGCGGCGCGGCGTAACGCCGGGCCTGCTGGTATTCGCGCTGCCGGTCCTGATGCTCCTCCTGGCGTGGTCCGGGCCTCTTGCGTCCTCGGGCGCCATGCCGCCGTACCGGTACGGCGGCATGGCGCCTGAGGAGGCGCCCCTCCTCAGCGCGCCCGCCACGCCGGGAGTCCTCGTGGGCCCTGACGGAGGAAGCGTACAGGTGACGACCGCCACCACCTCGCACACCTTCTCCGTGCGCAACACCGGCAGCGCGTCGGCCACGTTCCAGCTCGCCGCGGAGTGCCGGGCGGGCGACAGCGGCACCGTCATCAGCGGGTGCAGCGTTCAGCCCGCGGTCACGGTGGCCGCGGCAACGACCGTGTTCGTCAACGTGGTCTTTCCCGCCACGGCCGGGTCGTACTTCACCGTGACCCTCACGGCCGCGCAGCAGGGGGTGGTGGGGGTGCAGGACGCCGGGTGGGTGAGCGTGAGCGTACAGGGACCGGCGTCGGGCTCGCGGACCGCCCCCACGATCCGGGCCATGAACCTGAACACCGACTGGTGGCCGGTGCGGCGGAGCGAGTGCGTCACCGTCTCGGCGGGACCCGGGGCGGCGTACGAGTGCGGCGACCTGCGCCTGGCGCACGCGCTTCCCACGCAGCGCAACCTGGGCCGCGCCTGGGCGCCCGTGCTGCTGTACAACAGCCAGCACGCCGATCCCCGGCCCACGCTGTACTACGACGTGACGGTGCCCAGCAACTCCGCCATCCCGGTATCCGTCGACATCGTGGTGTACCTGGCCGACAACCACCAGTCGTGGTCGGTGCCGTTCGTGGGGAACTGGCAGCCGGGGGTGACACGGCGGGTGGCGGTGCAGTTCGATCCGGGCACCCGGACCAGCGGCCGGTACGGCTACTACGTGCAGGCGATCGCCAGGTGGTCCGACGGGCAGGTCAGCTCGCCCGTGATCTCCAGCGCCTACACCGTCATCAACCGCAGGGCCAGCCCGTTCGGCGCAGGGTGGTGGATGGCCGGCGTGGAGAGCCTGTGCACCAGCTGCGCGATCGGCGCGTCGTGGATCCTGTGGACGGGGGGCGACGGGAGCACGCGGTACTACCAGCCCGCGGGCACCGGAGGGTCGTGGGTGTCGCGAAACCCCGACGCCCCGGCCGACACCCTGAAGCTGGTGAACGGCACGTACTACAAGCGCACGCTGCGCGGCGGCGGCGAGATCCACTTCGACCTGCTGGGGCAGCACATCCGCACCGTCAACCGGCTGGGGCAGGTGACCACCTTCCAGTGGCAGACCGGACGGCTGGAGCTCATCCAGATGCCGGCCGCGGCCGGGGCGGCGGCGCCGTCGTACGACCTGGTGTACGACGCCGGCGGGCGGCTGGCGCGGGTGGACGCCCTCACCCCCGGCGCGCCCACCCGCAGCGTGACGGTGGGGCGCGAGCTGGGAGATGGGCGCATCACCTGGCTGCGGGACCCGGACGGCTACCCGGTGCGTTTTGCCTACACCCGGACCGCCCGCCCGTACCTGGTCACGCAGCGCACCGACAAGCGGAACACCACCACCCTGACGTTCAGCTTCTCCTCGTCGGGGCGGCTGATCGGGACGCGGCTGCCGGTGACGGCCACGGACACCATCGTCCAGGCGTTCGAGCCCGTCGAAGACCGGGGGCTGGGGCAGTCGGTGCTCCTGGCCTCGGCGTACACCATGCTGGACGGGCCTCGCCGGGACGTCGCGGACCGCACGTACATCTGGCACACGGATTACGCCGCGCCCCGCCGCATCCGCGACGCGCTGGGTGCCGAGACGGTGATCGTCCGCGACGACCCGGACTTCCCGGCGCTCCCCACCGACGTAATGGGGCCGCAGGGACACAGCCGGGTGGTGTACGACTCGCTGGGACGCGTGGAGATGTCCATGCGCTACGGCGGGCTCGGCGACCAGCGTTACACGCTGCTGCGGTACGCGTACGACAGCCTGTGGCACACGCCCACGGAAATCCGCACGGACTGGGTGAACGGCACCACGGGGGTGGCCACGCCCCTGGCCGGCACCGTCTCCATCCGCTACGACGGCGTGGGGAACCCCCTCTGGCGCCAGGTGGGCGACGCACGCGTGGAGTTCCGGTACTACCCGTCAGGCCAGCTGCGCGCGGTGCAGTCCCCCGCGTCGGGCGGCGGGACGGCGGTGGACTCGCTGGTGTACGACGCGAAGGGGAACCTGGCGCTCGCGGTGAGCCCGGCCGGGTTCCTTACCCGGCACATCCGCGACCGCTACGGCCGCGACTCCGTGGTGATCACGCCCACCAGCGAGTCCGGCGCGCGGACGCTGGACGGGCTGGCCGCGACCGGCGTGCGGCGGCTCACCCTGTACGACGTGATGGACCGCGACACGCTCACCGTGACCACCGGGCCCCGGATGGTGCACACCCCGCGGCCGGGCTGGGGTCCGGGCGACAGCCCCGTGGAGACGGTGTCCGTCCGCACGGGCCGTGACCGCGAGGGGGCGCCGCTGCGGGTGGCGCGCTGGGCGTCGCCGGACCCCGCGGGGGTGGACACGCTGATCACCTCGTACCAGTACGATCCCGCCGGGCGCCTGGAGCGGCTCATCGAGGGGCTGGAGACGCAGCGGTTCGGGTACGACGCGGCCGGCAACCAGACGCTGCGGATCACCGGGCGCGGCCACAACATCCGGTCCGGGTACGACGTGATGGGACGGCTGATCTGGCGCACGGTTCCCGCGGTATACTACGAGCGCACCTGCCACGTGCTGCACGTGGGCGCCAGCAGCGGCGGCGGGGGAGGCGACCCGCCTCCCCGGGACAGCCTGCAGGAGCCCACGTCCACGGATCCGGGAGACGTCGAGATCTCGGAAAGCCCGCAGACCACCGCGGCGACGACACCGTGCTCCAGGTACCCGGAGTACCCCAACGACGGGACGGGCGGGCTGCTGATTCCCGAAGAGACCTCCCGGTACCGGTACGACGCAGCGGGCAACATGGTCTACGCGGAGAACGGTGACGCCATCATCCAGCGCAACTACTTTCCCAACGGGCTGCCGCGGGAAGAGGTGCAGTGGATGCGCACCTACACGGGGACGGACTTCACCCGCCACGTATACCAGGTGGGCTACGGGTACGACATGCTGGGCAGGCTCACGGCCGTGCATCATCCCGCCGCCCTGGCGGGGGCCAGCAACAGGGATACGTTCACGTACGCGCCGGTTACCGGCGCCCTCGAGAGCGCAACGGACCGGGTGGGAACGCGGTTCGTGTTCGGGTATGACCGGGCCGGCGCCAACACCAGCGTGCGCCAGTGGTACAACGGCGCGCTGGCCGTGGTGGACTCCATCCACTACGACCGCGAGGGGCGCCGCATCTGGCGCTCGGAGTACCAGACTGTCTCCCCCGGTCAGCACCTTCACCTGGAGACGTACGAGTACGACGCCCGCGGCAAGCTGCTCAGAGTAAACGACACATGGGGCGGGGCCACCCACAGCAACTGGTACACGGGCCTGGGGATGCTGGCGGCCACCTACTGGGGCAACCTGGCCAATCCGGCGTACGCCATCGAGGAGTTCCGCACCGACGCCCTGGGCAACGCCTACGGGCGCCGCAGCGGGCCCACGGGCGCGCGGAGCTATTACCCCTGGTTCGCCAGCACGCACCAGGCGCGCTCGGGGCGCGTGGCGCTGATCCTCACGCAGCCGCCGGAGATGGCCGCGGGCGAGTACGCGCCCGAGGAGACCAGCCGCAGCTTCGACATGAGCGGCAACCTGGACTGGTCCGTGCGGCGGGTGTACGCACAGTACGACGCCGGCTTCGTGGGCCGGCACGCCCGCAGCCGCTCCTTCTACGACGCAGACGACCGGCTGCGGTACTTCCAGAAGAACGACGTGGGGATCTCACAGAGCGCGTCGTCTACGCTGGAGCAGAACGGCGTGTGGGAAGAGTACCGCTACGACGCGCTGGGCCGGCGCATCATTGTGCGCAGCGACCAGAGCAGGCTGTGCAACAGTTCGACGCAGGTCCAGTGCGTGAGCCACATCACCCGCTACGTGTGGTCCGGCGACCAGGTGCTGTGGGAGTTGCGCGCGCCCGGCGGCTCCGGGGTGGACCTGGAGCAGACCTGGGGTTCGCACGACCAGATGGGATGGGTCAGCTACTTTCACGCGAAGGGAATCGACCGCCCGCTCACCATCACCAAATACGGCAAGGGGACGGTGGTCACGCACCAGAACTGGCGCGGCCAGTTCGCCCGCGGCACCTTCCAGAACGGCCGGCACAGCGACTACGAATACGTCGCTCCGGGCACTACCCCGCTGCACGTCCCGTGGCCAGGCTGGCGCACC
>DATABT010000281.1:0-12792 GCA_036259455.1 Longimicrobium sp.
GGACCGGGCCGCGGGCCGGATCACCAGCACGGGTGAGTAGATTTCTCAGTCGGCGCCATGGAAATCCTGCACGGGCTGAGTTCGGTGCAGGCGCCTCCTTCGAAATGACAGTTCGGCGTCGGGTCTGTTTACCTGCAACAAGATCGACGAAGAACCTTTCTTTTACAGGCAGACGAAATCGGCAGCCGGCGGATACCTGAGCGAAACTCCGTTTTCTCCGTTGGCTCCGTGTGAGGCCACTCGCGCTCTCGACAGGGATCGCCGCCGCGCGTTACACTGTCGGCCGCCCGGAATCCCTCCCCCCCATCCGCCGCCCCCGCATGCAGCAGGTCCACGCCGTAGGGCAGGTTCGCCAGTACCGGTACTACGACTTCATCACCGCCACCTTCGTGACGGTGCTGCTGTGCTCCAATCTCATCGGCCCGGCCAAGATCTGCGAGATCGGCGGGTTCACCTTCGGCGCGGGGATCCTCTTCTTTCCCATCTCGTACCTGTTCGGCGACATCCTCACCGAGGTCTACGGGTACGCGCGGGCGCGGCGGGTGGTGTGGATGGGGTTCGGGGCGCTGGCGTTCGCCTCGCTGATGACCGTCGTCGTCCTGCGGCTGCCGCCCGCGCAGGGCTACCCGCACCAGCAGGCGCTGGAGACGGTGTTCGGCAGCACGCCGCGCATCGTGCTGGCGTCGCTGGTGGCGTTCTGGGTGGGCGAGTTCGCCAACTCGTTCGCGCTGGCCAGGATGAAGGTGCGCACCGAGGGGCGGCACCTGTGGCAGCGGGCCATCGGCTCCACGGCCGTGGGCGCCGCGGCGGACAGCGCCATCTTCTACCCCGTCGCCTTTCTGGGGGTGTGGCGCACCCGCGACGTGGTGGCGGTGACCATCACCAACTACCTGCTCAAGGTGCTGTGGGAGGTCATCGCCCTGCCCATGACGTACCGCGTGGTCCACGCCCTCAAACGCGCGGAACGCGAGGACTACTTCGACCGCGACACCGACTTCACGCCCTTCTCCCTGCAGGCCGGGTAAGCCACGCATGAGGCTCGACCTGATCCAGACCGTTGCGTTCGCCGGCATCGTCCTGTTCCTTGGCTATGGCATCCGCCGGCTGGTGCCGCCCCTGGCGCGCTACAACATCCCCGCGCCCGTCATCGGCGGGCTGGCCGTGGCCGGCATCCTCACCTGGGCGAGATCGGCCGGAAGAACGCTCATCGAGTTCGACACCACGCTGCAGAGCCCGCTGATGGTGGCGTTCTTTACCAGCATCGGCTTTGCGGCGAGCCTGCGGCTGCTGAGGGCGGGCGGGCCGCAGGTGCTGGTCTTTTTCGCGGCCGCCACGGCGGTGGGGCTGGCGCAGAACCTGTTGGGCGCCGGGATGGCGGTGGGCATGGGCCTGCACCCGCTGTTCGGCGTGCTCACCGGGTCGGTGACGATGATGGGCGGGCCGGCCACGGGGCTGGCGTTCGCGCCGCTCTTCGAGGACGCCGGCGTGGCCGGTGCCACCACGGCGGCCGTGGCGGCGGCGGTGGCTGGCATCGTGGTGGGTGGCCTGGTGGGCGCGCCGATCGCCACGCGCCTCATCGAGCGCGACCGCCTGCGCACGCGCCACGCGCCGCGGCCGGTGGAGACGCCGCCGGCCACGGAGGTGGTGGAGGCGCAGCTGGCGGACGCGCCGGTCCGCGCGCCGGCGGGGGAGGACGACTCGTCGTTCGCGCTGCTGCAGAGCGTGGTGCTGGTGCTGGTGGCGATGTGGCTGGGCTCCTTCGTCAGCGGCTGGATCACCTCGCTGGGGTTCCGGCTGCCGGCGTACATCGGCGCCATGCTGGTGGCGGCGGTCATCCGCAACCTGGACGACGCCACGGGGCGCATCCGCATCCAGCAGCGCGTGGTCGACGACGTGGGGAACGTGGCCCTGGCGCTGTTCATCGTCATGGCATTGATGACGCTGAAGCTGTGGGAGATCGCCAGCCTGGCGCTGCCCATGCTGGTCATCCTGGCGGCACAGGTGGTGCTGGTCGCGCTGATCTGCGCCTGGCCGCTGTACCGGCTGATGGGGCGTGATTACGAGAGCGCGGTGATGAGCGGCGGGTTCGGCGGCTTCATGCTGGGGACCACGGCCAACGCGATGGCCAACATGGGTTCTCTCGTGGAGCGCTACGGCCCGGCGCCGCGCGCGTTCCTGGTGGTTCCCATGGTGGGCGCATTTTTCATCGACTTCAGCAACGCCCTGATGATCACCGTGTTCGTGAACCTCCTGAAGTGACGGAGCGCGTCTACACGGGCGCCATTCCCGTCGTCGCGGACCCGCGGCAGGCGGCGGAGGGGCCCGTCCTCACGCCGAAGCCGCTCTTTCTGCTCGCGGACAGCCAGCTCCTGTTCTGGGGCGACGAGGAGGGGCCGTTCATGGACCGCGTGGCCGCGTGCACCGGGCCGGGCGCGCCGCGGGCCGCGTACCTGGGCGCGTCCAACGGCGACAACCCTGACTTCTACTCCATCTTCCTGGCCGCCGCGGAGACCCTGGGCCCCTCCGAGTGCCGGCTGGTCACCGCCGAGCCGTCGGACGACGAGCGCGCGTTCCTCGAGTCCGCGGACGTCATCCTGCTGGCTGGCGGCGACGTGGAGCGCGGCTGGCGTGCCTTCGAGGCCAGCGGCGTGCGCGAGATCATCGAACGCCGCTACTGGGACGGCGCCGTGCTGATCGGCGTGTCCGCGGGCGCCGTGCAGCTGGGGACGGCGGGGTGGCCGGCGGGCGATCCCGAGTCCGCCTTCCCCACGTGGGGACTGGCACCGTTCGTGGTGGATGCCCACGCGGAGGACGAGGACTGGGCGTCGCTGCGGGCCGTCGTGCGCGCGCGGGGCGCAGGCGCGCGGGGGATCGGCATTCCGCGCGGCGGCGGCCTCATCCTGCACCCCGACCGAACGCTGCAGGCGGTGCGGCGCGCCGCATGCGAGGTGAGCCTGCAGGGCGAGGAGCTGGTGACCGCGGTGATCCTGCCGCCGGAGGGCGTGAAGGGGTGAAGGGGTGATGATGTGCCGCGGGGGGGTATCGCGTCGGGCGGATGAATTGAAACCGCGGCTGGAACGTCACGAAGTCCGCCGTTCGTGCCGCCTTCGCGGACTGCGCCCCACCGGCTTTCGCGCCAACGGCCAATCATCCGGCGAGCGCCGCGCGAATCCTGACGCCACGAAACCGCCTCCGTGAATGGAAAGCACCTTCGGGCAGGCCCGGAGCGAGAAAACGGGCCACCCGCACGGTTCGGTAGATTTCTCAGTCGGCGCCATGGTTGCTGCACCGGCGGTGATCACGCGGCGCCTGCTTCGAAATGACAGTCGCCGTGTGGGCGCAGCGCCGGATGACGCGGGATGACGTCGCTGCGACAAAGCTCGTCGCCGGCACGAACATAACTCCGTCCCCGCGCAGCTTGCGGGGGAGGGTCGGGAGGGGCTCCGGACCTGCCACAACGCAGACACACCGATCCAGACGACGTGACCGATACCATCCGTGACGAGCTGGCGGGGCTTACGCTCGCGCTTTGCAACATCCCCAGCGAGACGTGCCACGAGGCCGAGATCGCCACGTGGATCCAGCACCGGTGCGTGCAGGC
Organism: Longimicrobium sp.; assembly: GCA_036259455.1. Classification (GTDB taxonomy): domain Bacteria; phylum Gemmatimonadota; class Gemmatimonadetes; order Longimicrobiales; family Longimicrobiaceae; genus Longimicrobium. The sequence goes on from DATABT010000281.1 coordinate 3,602, forward strand.
GGCCGGCGCGCACGCGGTGACGCGCATCGGGCACTCCATCATCTGCGAGCCGTACGGGCGCAACGCGCGGCCGGGCGAGCCCGTGATCGCGCTCGTGGGGCACAGCGACACGGTCAAGTGCGCGGACGACCAGGCGTGCGAGATCCGCGACGGCCGCGTGTACGGCTGCGGCGCCAGCGACATGAAGGCGGGCCTCGCCGTGATGCTCTCGCTGCTGGACCGCTGGCGTGAGCTGGAGCGCGGCCGCCCCGTCTGGATCTTCTACGACGGCGAAGAGGGGCCGGCGGAGGGGAACGGGCTGGGTCCCGTGCTGGAGAGCGGCGTGCTGCCGCCCATCGATTTCGCCTTCATTCTGGAGCCCACGGACCGCGGGGTGCAGCCGGGGTGCATGGGGCTGCTGCACGCCACCGTCACCATTCACGGCGTCCGCGCGCACAGCGCCCGCCCCTGGCAGGGCGAGAACGCGCTGTACAGGGCCATCCCGCTCCTTGAACGGCTGCGCGACCTGGGGCGGCGCGAAGTGCGCTTCGGCGACCTGGTGTTCTTCGAGGTGATCGTGGCCACGCAGGCCGCTACCTTCAACTCGCGCAACGTCGTCCCCGACGTGCTGGAGCTGAACCTGAACTTCCGCTTCGCCCCCGGCAACACCGCGGAGCGGGCGGAGGCGGAGCTGCGCGCGCTGGTCGGCGGCGACGGCGACGTGCGGGTGGTGGACAGCGCGCCCGCCGGCGACGTGCACGCGGACCATCCGCTCATCGTGGACTGGTGCCGCGCCGAGGGGCTGCGGGTGCTTCCCAAGCAGGCGTGGACCGACGTGGCGCGCTTCACCACCCGCGGCATCCCCGCCGTCAACTTTGGCCCGGGCGAGACGGGGCAGGCGCACCAGGCCAACGAGTGGGCCAGCATCGACTCGCTGGAGCACTGCTACGGCGCCCTCCGCCGCTGGTTCACGCGCCGATGAACCCGGTGCTGGACGGCATCGCCCCGTCGATCATCCGCGCCATCAACGCCCGCAAGCGCCCCGGCGACATCGACCTGGGGATGGGCGAGCCCACGCTGCGGCCGGACCCGCGCCCCTTTCAGGCGGCCACGGAGTGGGTGCGCGAGAACGGCTGCCCCTACACGCCCAACGCCGGCTTCGCGGAGCTGCGGGCGCGCATCGCCGCGTACCACGGCGTTCCGGACCGCGGCGCGGCGGAGAACGTCTGCGTCACCATCGGATCGGAAGAGGCCATCTACCTCGCCATCAAGGCGGTGCTCGACGCCGCGCGCGACGAGGTGCTGATCGTGGAGCCGTGCTACCTGGCGTATCCCAAGCTCTGCGCGCTGGAGGGCATCCGCCACCGCACCGTGGCCATGGACGCGGAGGATGGATTCCGCCCCGACGCCGCACGCGTGCTGAACGCGCTGGGGCCGGACACGCGGATGATCATCCTCAACTCCCCCGCCAACCCCACGGGCCGCGTCTGGCCGGAGGCCGAGCTGCGCGCGCTGGCGGACGGCTTGGCCGCGCGCCCCGGCGAGCCGGTGTGGGTGCTGTCGGACGAGGTGTACCGCGAGCTGTACTACACGCCCCATCCGCCCGTCTCCATCGGCGCCCTGTGGCCGCGGTCGCTGGTGGCGGGGTCGCTCAGCAAGAGCAACGCGCTCACCGGCCTGCGCCTGGGCTGGCTCATCGGCGATACGAAAGCGATCGCCGCCGCCATCAAGGCGCACCAGCTGGTGAACACCGCCGCCAGCACCTTCTCGCAGGTGGTGGCGATGGAGGTCTTTGGCGACGGCGCGAACCTGGCCGCGCACCGTCCCCATTACGCGGAGCGCCGCGCGTTGCTGGAGGGATGGATGCGCGAGCACGGGCTGCGTCAGGTGCCCATCGAAGGCGCGTTCTACTGCATGGTCCGCCTCCCGGAGCGATGGGCGGCGGATTCGCTCCGCGCCGCGGGAGCGCTGCTGGAAGAGCATCGCGTCCTCGTCACCCCCGGCGTCGCGTTCGGCGACAGCGGCGAGGGGTGGATGCGCATCTCCTGGGTGGCCGAAGAGGACGCGCTGCGGATGGGCGTGGAGCGCATCGCCCGGTTCATCCACACCTGACCCGATCTCCGTCCCGCGCGGACCCGGCGGACACGGCGCGAGAAACTCCGTACACTCCGCTGACTCCGTGTGAGGCCCCGTCTCTCTCGAATTTTGCCGGTGCATATCGCCAGTGATCAAGCGAACCACAGCCCTGCTCGCCGCGCTCCTGTCCGCCGCCGCGTGCGAGAGCCCTTCCGAAGCCGAAGATGAAGTGCCGCTCTCGGCCCGCGTGATCGTGTTCTCGCAGGACGGCGACATCTGGCGGATGAACGGCGACGGCACCGGTCTCGCGAAGCTGACGCAGAGCCCGGCCGTGGAGGACAACCCCGCGTGGTCGCCCGGCGGCGAATCGATCTACTACAACACGAACCTGGCCGGCATGGTGTACCTGTACCGCATGGACGCGGACGGCACCAGCGCGGAGCAGATCACCAATGGACCCATGCTCGCCGCACAGGCATCGCCCGCGCCGGACGGGCAGCGCCTGGCGTTCGTTACGGCCGGGCAGGACCTGAACGTCGCGGTGCGGAACGGGGACGGAAGCGTCCACACCATCGCCGCGCTCCCCGGGCACGATTCCGAGCCCGCGTGGTCGCCCTCCGGCGGCCGCATCGCCTTTTCGAACGCGGGCACGGAGCGCGGCCTGTACACCGTGCGCCCGGACGGCACCCAGCTGATGCGCCTCACCACGTGGAGCAGCGGGTGGCCGGCGTGGTCCCCGGACGGCGCGCGGATGGTGGTGCTGGGCGGCGAGGTGCCCGGTCCGCGCCTGTGGGTGCTGCGCGCGGACGGCTCCGGCGCCGAGCCCCTGACCGGGACGCAGTTCTTCGCGGGCGCGGCGGACTGGTCGTCGGACGGGCGGTGGATCGTGTTCTCCGCCGCGCAGCCGGCGCCCGGGGGCTTCTGGGTCATCCGCCCGGACGGCTCCGGCGCGCGGCGCCTTCCCTACACCGGCACCGGGCAGTACCCCCGCTGGCGGCCGCTTCCCCGGCGGTTCGACTGATCCCGTCCCCGCCCGCGGCGCGCTTTTTCCGGGGACGGACGCAAACCGACCGCCCAACCACCCTCGCTCATCCAGACCCGATGTCCACACAGGCCCGCCGCGGCGGCCCGCCCGATCCCGTTCGCCAGCACCTTTCCGACGTGCGCCGCGCCCTGCTGCGGCTGCACAAGGCCCTCATCGACAGCGAGCGCGCCGTGTACGAGGCGCGCAACGGGGCCATGAACAACTCCGAGTTCCTGGGCGCGCTGCTGCAGGAGCCCTTCTTTCAATGGATGCGCCCGTACTCGCGGCTCATCGCCGCCATGGACGAGGCCATGTTCGGCGACGAGCCCGTGACCGCGGCGGACGCGCGCGACTACGTGGTCCAGGCGCACGCCCTGATCGCCGAGCCCGGCGACGGCGGCGCCGGGTCGCCGGAGAACGTGCGGTACGGGCAGGTGCGCGACCGCGACCCCGCCGTCCTGTTCGCCCACACGGAGCTGGTGCAGCGCGTCGCCGCCGCCCTGCTGGCGTACGGCGATACGCCGGCGTGACCGGCGATCCGGCCGGTTAGCCGGGCGTTAAATTTTTAGCATCCCAAGGCTCTTTCCCCGGCGGGCGGTGTACTCTGCCCACCATGTTCGTCCAGAAACTCTCGGAAAGCCGAGCAATGAAGCCGATCCGTTCCCTGCTGTTCGCGGCGCTCGCCCTGGGGGCACCGCTCTCCGCGGCGCCCCTGGGCGCCCAGGCCGCGGTCCCCGACACCGCCCCGGCCAACTGGCACCTGCTGGACGCCGCCGCCGACCGCTTTCCCGGAATCAGCGCCGAGCGGGCGTACCGCGAGCTCCTGAACGGCCGCCAGCCGCGCGACACCGTGGTGGTGGCCATCATCGACAGCGGCGTGGAGATCGACCACCCGGACCTGGCGCCCATCATCTGGACCAACCCGCGCGAGGTCGCCGGCAACGGCCGCGACGACGACGGCAACGGCTACGTGGACGACGTGCACGGCTGGGACTTCCTGGGCGGGCGCGACGGCCGCGACGTGGACAACGACACCTACGAGGTCACGCGCCTGTACGCCGCATGCCGCGCCGGCGCCACCGAGGCCGCGGGCGAGCCGTGCAGCGAGATTGCGGCGGCCTTCGAGGCCCGCCGCGCCGAGGCGCAGGCCAACCTGGAGCAGATCCGGCAGATCGAGCAGGTGGTGACCGCCGTATACGCCGCCCTGCGCCAGCACCTGGGCACGGAGGAGCTCACCACCCAGGCGGTGTCGGCCATCCAGACCACGGACGGCCGCCTGCAGCAGGCGCGCGCCATCTACCTTGAGCTGGCCGGACAGGGCTTTACGCTGGACGACGTGATCGAGCAGCGCGAGGCGCTGGAGGGACAGGTGCACTACGGGATGAACCCCGACTTCGACCCGCGCGACATCGTGGGCGACAACTACGCCGACCCCAACGAGCGCGGCTACGGCAACGCCGAGGTGGAAGGCCCCGACGCCGGCCACGGTACGCACGTGGCGGGGATCGTGGCCGCCCTGCGCAACGGCAGCGGCGTGGACGGCGTGGCGCCGGCCGTGCGCATCATGCCCCTGCGCGCCGTGCCCGACGGCGACGAGCGCGACAAGGACGTGGCCAACGCCATTCGCTACGCGGTGGACAACGGCGCGCGCATCATCAACATGAGCTTCGGCAAGAGCCACTCGCCGCAGAAGAGCGTGGTGGACGAGGCCGTGCGCTACGCCGAGAGCAAGGGCGTGCTGCTGGTGCACGCCGCCGGCAACGACGGCGCGGACCTGAACGACGAGGGGAACTTTCCCAACCAGGACTACGCCGCCGGCGGACGCGCGGCCACCTGGATCGAGGTAGGCGCGTCGTCGTGGCACGCCGACGACCTGGCGGCGCCCTTCAGCAACTACGGCCGCGGCCGGGTGGACGTGTTCGCGCCGGGCGTCGCCATCCTGTCCACCGTTCCCGACGCCGGGTACGGGCGCAACGACGGCACCAGCATGGCCGCCCCGGTTGTGAGCGGCATGGCCGCCACGCTGATGGCGTACTTTCCGGAGCTCACGGCCGCGCAGGTGCGCGAGATCATCCTGGAGAGCGCCGAGCGCAACGAGGCGCAGGTCGCCCGCCCCGGCGCCCCCGGCCAGCGGGTGAGCTTCGCGGAGCTCTCCGACACCGGCGGCGTGGTGAACCTGTACCGCGCCGTGCAGCTGGCCCAGCAGCGCGCAGGCGGCCAGTAGAAACAGGGAATAGGGAATAGGGAATAGGGAATAGGGAATGGTGGGATGTCGTGAAGCCCTCCTTCGGTGCGCCGGGGGAGGGCTTCGGCACTTCATCGCAAACCGCCGGGAGCGCCGCCGGCGCTCTCCATCCGGGTTCGTCGACGCCCATCCTCCGTGCCGCGTCCGCGCTTTCCCTCCGCGTCCTCCGCGTGATATTTCATCCGCGCACGGACATTGCCGCATCGGCGCGGCGGCGCCGGGAACACGCGTCCCGCGGCGCCGTACCACGGGGCCCACGGCATCCGACACGATTGCGATTCGCGTGAATTCGATGATTCACCGTCCCCTGCTCCGGGCCTGCGCGCTGGCCCTGCTGGCCTCGGCCTGCGACCGCGGGCCCACGGACCCCAGCCGCCCGGACACGTTCCTGGTGCAGCCCATCGGCGTGCCGGCGGGCGCGGCCAGCTTTGTCCCGCGTGCCCTGGCCGACGGGCGAGTGGTGGGCGTGGCGTCGGACGGGGTGACAACGTGGGCGGTGGAGTGGCAGGCGGGCACCTTCCGCCGCCTGGGTCCCGAGGCCCCCGCCGGCTGCTTCGTGGATCCGCTGGCGGCGCGCGGGTCGTTCACCGTGGGCCAGGTCACGTGCACCGCCAGCGGCAACCCCGCCGGGCAGCCCGTGGACGCGTACGGGTGGATGGCCGGGCAGGCCTCGCCGCCGCGGCTGTTCGCGGAACCGTACAACTTCGCGGGCGTGAACGCGGCCGGCGAGGTGGCGGGCACCATCAACCCTGGCGCGCAGTTTCCGCAGGCCCGGCACCGCGCCTTCGTCCGCACGCAGTCGGTAACGACGATCCTGCTGCCGGATGGCGCCATCGCCAGCGAGGCCGTGGGCATCACGGACGAGGGCGACGTGGTGGTGAACGCCTCTTACACCTGCCAGGCCGACGCGGTGAACTGCGTCTCCACGCAGGTACACGTCTGGGCGGACGGGCAGTGGACGGAGGTCCGCGTTCCCCGCGGCGTCACCCGGATGGTCGCGGGCGCGGTGAGCCCGGAGGGGCACGTGGCCATCTACGGCTTCGGCGAGTCGGACCAGGCGTTCATCTACGAGATCGGTGACCGCGACCTGGACGCGCTTCCCGTGATCCCCGGCACGCGCGTGGTGCTGGTGTCGGCCAACGCGCGGGGCCAGGTGGTGGGCACCGGCGTCCGCCCGCAGACCACGTCGCGGCAGACCAGCTACGGCATCGTCTGGGGCGCCAGGCGGCAGTACGACCTCTCCGAGCGCATCGCCGGCACCACGCGGTGGATCGTCACCTCCGCCGTGGCCTCGGACGACGACGGCCGCATCGCCGGCACCGGCGTAAACGTGCAGACGGGCGAAGAAGGCCCCATCCTTCTCGTCCCCGCCACCCTCTGAACAGAATCGCACGCCGAACGAACGACGAGGGGACGCGGACGAGCCGTTATCCGCGTCCCCTCTCCTTTTCCTCCGCGCCGTCCGCGTACCATCGTTGTGATCCGCCGCGGTTTCGAGTTTGCGGATGCGTCCACTCGCGCACTCACGCACTTTCGCACTCATCGATGGCCGGCCGCACGCACGTGGGGATCTCGGGATGGACGTACGCAGGGTGGCGCGGCGTCTTCTATCCGGAAGGGCTGGCGCGCAAGCGCGAGCTGGCGTACGTGGCGTCGCGGATGAGCACGGTGGAGATCAACGGCTCTTTCTACTCCCTGCAGCGCCCCACCAGCTACCGCGCCTGGTACGAGCAGACGCCCCCCGGCTTCGTCTTCGCCGTCAAGGGAAGCCGGTTCATCACGCACATGCTCAAGCTGAAGAACGCGGAGACCGCGCTGGCCAACTTCTTCGCCAGCGGCGTGCTGCGGCTGGCGGACAAGCTGGGGCCCATCCTCTGGCAGTTCCCGGAGCGCATGAAGTTCAGCGAGGAGAAGTTCGCGCACTTCCTCCAGATCCTGCCCAGGACGCACGAGGAAGCCGCGCGCGTGGCGCACGGGCACGACGACCGCCTGCTGGGGCGCGCGTGGACGGACGCGGAGCACCAGGGCGTCATCCGCCACGCCTTCGAGATCCGCCACCCCGGCTTCCTCTCGAGCGAATTCGTGGACCTGCTGCGCGCCCACGGCGCCGCGCTCGTCTTTGCCGACACCGCCGGCCGCTGGCCGTACGCCGAGGACCTTACGGCGGACTTCGTGTACGTGCGCCTGCACGGCGCCGAGCAGCTGTACGCCAGCGGCTACACGGATTCGCAGCTGGACTGGTGGGCCGCGCGCATCCGCGAGTGGCGCCGCGGCGGCGCCCCCGGCGACGCCACGCGCGTGCTCTCCCCCGCACCCGACCGCCCCGCCGGCCGCGACGTGTACGTCTACTTCGACAACGACGCCAAGGTGCACGCCCCCTTCGACGCCATCCGCCTCGCCGAACGCCTGGCCGGGGAAGAGACGCCGGGCCGGGGAAAGAAGAGAGGACGCGGATGAAGGCCTCATCCGCGTCCTCTCCTTCTTCCTCCGCGTTCTCGGCGTGAGGCTCAGTCCGCCGTCAGATCCAGGGACACGTCGAAGCTGCCGGTGACCTCCAGCCGCGGCGTCTCGGGCGTTACGGTGGCCACGTCGCGGGGAAGGCTCAGCGTAAAGGTGCCCGCCGCGCGGTCGTCCGTCAGCTCCGTCACCGTGATGCTGCCCACGCTGCCCTCGTACGTGCCCTCGCTGGTGCCCGTGGTGTTCTGAAAGTCGATGAGCACGTTGGCGATGAACGGGCAGCTCACCGTGTCCTCGTCGCAGGTCACCGTGCCGACCTGCGCGGCCCGCCACTCCAGCACGATGCCGCTCACCAGCGCGCCCGAGCGCTCCTGCGCGAACACGCCCAGAACGCCGTTGTCGGACGCCCCCTGCATGTCGCCGATGGCCCACGTGCCCGCGTTGGGGTTGCGGCGGTTCAGCCGCCCCACCGCCTCGAACGTGCCCGTCAGGTCGCCGCTGTAGGTAAAGCGGGTTTCCCCCTCGGGGGCCAGGTCCGGCTTGAAGGGATCGTTTTCGCAGCCGGCCAGCGCCAGCACCGCCGCGAGCGCCAGGACGGCGCGTTTCATCGCGAACATGGAAAATCCCGCTCCGGAAGTGAGTTGCGGTGCTCAACCGGCGTGCGCCGGCAGCACCAGGGTAAACACTGCGCCGCCGCCGGGGCCGTTGCTGCGGGCCACCAGGTCGCCGCCCATGGCGCGGGCCAGCCGCCGGGAGATGGCCAGCCCCAGCCCGCTCCCCGGCTCGCGCTTGCTCTTGGTCCCCGCGGCGATCTGCAGGAACTCCTCGAACACCTCCTCCTCCGTCCCCGCGGGAAGCCCCGGCCCGGTGTCGCGTACCTCCAGCCAGGTGCGCCCCTCCCCGCTCCCCGCCACGACCGCCACCTCGCCGCGCTCCGTGAACTTCACCGCGTTGGAGAGCAGGTTCACCAGGATCTGCCGCACCCGGGGTGGGTCCACGCGCAGCAGGTCGTCGCGGTAGGCGTCGATGTCCATCCGCAGCTCCAGCTTCTTGCTGCGCGCCTGCGGCTCTACCGCCACCAGCGCCTCGTCCACCAGCTCGCCCAGCCGCACTTCCTCGCGGTGGAACTCCATCCGCCCCGCGTCCAGCTTGGCCAGGTCCAGGATGTCGTTCACCAGCTGCGACAGGTGGCCACTGACCTGGCTGATGCGCTCGATCATCTCCAGCTGCTGGCCGTTCAGGTCGCCCACGATGCCGTCCGCCAGCAGTTCGCTGTAGCCCACGATGGCGGTGATGGGCGTCCGCAGGTCGTGGCTCATGGCGCTGAAGAAGCGCTCGCGCCGGAACGCCGCCTCCGTCAGCTGCGCGTAGGTCCGCAGGTTGGCCAGCACCGCCGCCGCCTGCGTCCCC
>DATABT010000282.1:0-3849 GCA_036259455.1 Longimicrobium sp.
CCCGGAGCCGCACGGGGGGCATCGCGCCATCTCTTCTGACGCGAGCCTGCCATGTGCATCTGCTTTCGTCAATCGAGGCGGACGTGAGATAGGGAACAGGGAATAGGGAATAGGGAATAGGGAATAGGGAATAGGGAATAGGGAATAGGGAATAGCCGGCAGGCGCGGACACCGGTGCGCCACCCGCGAGTAGAAGCGTTGCCTCGGCGATGCGTTCGTCCGCCGCGGCAAGGGAGGATGAGGTGCACCCGAGGGGATCTGGCTGGGTACGTGGCGTGATGTGCCTGCTCGCGCTGATGGCTTTCGATGCTGCGCCGCTGGCGGCGCAGCGGGTGGAGGGGCGGCGGCTGGACGCGTAGACGGCGGCGCCCATCACGGGTGCCACGGTGTCGCTGCCGCAGGAGGACGGAACCGCCGTGCGCTCGGTGCTGACCGACAGCGCGGGCGCGTTCACGCCGGAGGCGCCGCACCCGGGCGTGTACCGGCTGCGGGCGTCACGCCTGGGGTATCGCACCGGCACCAGCGCGGCCATCGACCGCAAGCGCTTGCGCCGCTTCAGGTTTCGCGCGGGCGCTCCCTCAGGATGACGTCTCGCGCTCCGGGGCCTGGCAGTACCCTGTCAGGCCTGGAAAATCCAGCGAAAAAGCCTCACGCGGAAGGCGCGGAGAATCTGCTCTCCACGCCTTCCGCGTTTCCATGTCAGATGCGGGTCGAAGCTCCGGTCAGGCCAGCGGCAGGCCGGACGTGGCGCGGGTGTGCTCGTCGTGCAGGGCGCGCAGCGTGGCCACGTCGGGGTGCTCGGCGCCCGTCCCCATCTCCTCCATGAACCTGCAGGTCGCGCGCGTGCGGGACGCGGCGTCGTAGCGCGCCTCCCACTGCCGCATCTGCGCCTCCTCGGCCGGCCCCTCGTAGGGAAAGCCGACGGGCGGGTTCTCCACGCCGATGCGCCACGGCTTGGGCGTAAGCCGCGCGCGGAAGGTCTTCTGCACCTGGCAGAGCTTGATGTACTGGGGGTCCGCGCCCAGCGCCGTCATCGCGGCCTGCGTCTCCGGCGCGGTGGGGGAGAAAGTGTCGTGCATGACCAGGTAGCGCAGCCCGGCGCTGGTGCGGTACACGCGCACCCGCCACTCCGGGTGCGACGCCACCCAGCGCCGCAGCCGGTCCAGCGCCGCGGAGGCGGCGTCCGCGGGCGCGGAGGGCGGCGGCGGGGGAGGCGCCGCCGGTCTCGCCGCCGGTCTGGAGCCGAAGAGGCCGCCCAGGATCGACTTTACCCCGCCGGGGAGCGGCAGCGCATCCACCAGCTCCCGCGCGGCCTGCATCGGATCGCTCGTCGGCATGGACGAGGAGGATGACGATCCGGTGGACGACGGCCGGTCCGACCCGTCCACGTCCACGTCGATGAAGAAGGCGCGCGCCGCGTTCAGCACCAGCGCGCCGTACGAGTTGCGCGTGATGGCGGCCTCGGGCGCTTCCACCGCGGCCCCCGCCGCCCCGCCCGCGAACTCGCTGATCACCTCCTCGCGCAGCGGGCGGTCGCCGTACGCGTAGCGCTCGGGAAAGCCGGCGCCGATGCGCACGCGGTCCGCGATGCGCCCCACCGCCTCCTGCGCCAGCGCCTGCGCCTCGGCCTCGCTGGCGCGCGACCCGCGCCACACGTGAAAGCGCACGAACTTGCCGGCGGGCGTGGTCGCGGTGGATTCCGCGCGGGACCAGTAGCGGGGGATGAGCATCGGCGCAGGCTCCGGGATTGCAAACGGAAGGTTTCCAGCCGTGGAACCGTCCAGTATCTGCGCCCGGCGCCGCCTCCGCAAGCATCATCGTCCACACGGCGCGCGCTGCCGCCCCCTCGCGGTCGCCCGATCCCTCCACGCTGAATTCGCCGAATGCCGCGCCGCCCGGCATTCGGCCTGGCGGCCGGGAGGCTGCACCGTGAGACCGCCAGTAAGTGGCCGCCGCGGAACCGATCAGGTGTCCACACCTGGGACTGTCTGGAGCTCTGGTACTCTTTATGCGCCGGAACATGTGCTCTCCGTGCGGGGGCCGCAGGCTACCCGCCGCACCACGTGCATGCACCTGGAGGGCGTATGAAATCCCCCGCCGGCCGCCTGTTGGGCGGCACGCTCCTGCTCGCGCTGCTGTCCGCGTGCGACGACGACCCCGTCGGCCGCCAGGACCGCGAACGCCCCACGGACCAGTCGGTCGCGGTCATCGGCGACGCGCTCGCGACCCGGCGGGTAGACGTGGACGTCCACGCGACGGGCGCGTTCCGGCCCGGCGCCCCCATCGTCGTCACCTCCAACGCGCGCGCCCGGTACGGCTCCGACGTGCAGTACGACCTCATGGTGCTGGACGCGGATCCCCCCGCCGCGGCTGACGCGCCGCCGCCCAGCCGCACCGCGGCCACCTTCCGCGGCATCATGGGGCGCGGCAACCAGCGGCAGCTCACGGCCACCATCACCTTTCCGCGCGCCGGCTACTACCGCGTGGTCGCGGTGGCGCAGGCCCGGCCCACCGGCGCGGACTCCACGACCATGGCGGGCGACAGCGTACTGATCGAGGGGAGTTCGGAGACGCTGTACATCCTGGTGACGGAGAACGGGGGACGCCTGACCGACGGCTACGATCCGGCCGCGGTTCCCGACGGGCGCCAGCCCCTCTTCGGCTCGTACGGCCCGTTCATCGACACGCTGCCGCAGGGCGCGGGCGCCTCGCTGCCCGGCAGGCAGACCATGCAGGTGAACGTGTCGCGCGGGATGTTCTGGTACTGGCACGAGGTCGCCGTGGCACACCGGCCCGTGCCCAACGCGCTGATCGCCGTGCAGTGCGTCGACGCCGCGCGCCAGCCCGTGGGATCGGTGTTCACCACCGCCACCCGTTCCGACGGATCGTTCAGCTTCAGCTGCACCACCGGGCTGTACAGGGCGACCATCCACCTGCAGAACACCAGCGTCCGCGTAACCAACCAGGACGGCAGTGTGGCCGGCGTGAACTTTACCGAAGCCGTGGGGGCCAACCCGTCGCTGCAGGCCAACAACTACTACGCTGGACACGTGTTCTGGCTGCTGAACCGGTACGTGCCCGTGGCCGAGCAGCGCTTCGGCGTCAAGCGCACGGTGCAGCTCCCCATCCGCGTGAGCACCGGTACCACCGACACCACCAACTACTTCCCCAACGAAGACCTGATCCGGCAGAACAAGGCGCGGGTGTTCCACGAGTACGGCACGTTCGTGACGGTGCACGAGTACGGGCACGCGTTCCACTGGAAGGCCATCGAGAAGCCCGCGAGCTACTACTGCAACCCGCAGAACCAGCACTCCATCAGCGGGCAGTACAACTTCAACTGCGCGTTCGTGGAGGGCTTTGCCGACTTCTTCGCCATGTGGGTCGCGGGCGACTCGCTGAGGAACAGCGGTAGCAGCGATTGGGCGCTGGAGGTGCAGACCTGGTATTCGGGCAAGGACGGGGCGCAGGTAGAGGGCGCGGTGGCGGGCTTTCTGTACGACCTGGTGGACGGCCCCAGCGATCCGGACGGCTACAATAACACGCCGCTGGAGTCGGAAACCTGGGACCTGGTGACGTACCCCGGCTCGTTCATCGCGCTCACCATGCGCGAGTGCGAGCTGAGCACCTCGACCACCACGTTCCGCGACCTCTACGGCTCCGACGACCTGGTGTACTGCCTGGAGAACAGCCTCACGGCCAGGGCGGACGCCGCGACGTTCAACTCGCCCTGGTACAACTACGCGGCCGTGAACCGCTGGGTGGCCAATCCCTCGGGGTTCAGCCAGACCGCCGTGCGGCGCCTGTGGCGGGCAAACTTCTACGGCAACACGCAGTAGCGATCCGCAC
>DATABT010000283.1:0-8172 GCA_036259455.1 Longimicrobium sp.
GGACCACTTCCTGTTGCTGGACGGGGTGAAGGTCCGGCAGCGAGAGCCGTATGTAGAGAAGCTGTCCAGCATCCTGTCGGGCCCGCTGGAGCGACGGCGTGAGGCGTACACGGCGTTTACCCAGAGTGTCGCATGGCCTAGGGCCCGCAGGCTGATGGAGGGTGCCGCGGCGTCCGTGCTGTACGACACGCCCCGTGCCGAGCGCACGACGAGCATCGCCGAGCGGGAGATGCGCGAGATCAACCGCCGGACGGATGTCGGAGTGCGCTGGTCCGAGCCCGGGGTGGACCACATGCTCCGCCTGCGGCACTCGAAGCGCATCAACCCGGACGACTTCGAGCGGGTCTGGTCGCCGGTGCAGAAGCCCGTGCTTTCTGTGGTGCCTCTGACCTGATGTTAACGAAACGTATTGCTTCCAGAAATCTACTCACCCGTGCTGGTGATCCGGCCCGCGGCTCGGTCCTCGACCCGCTTCTGTGCGGCGCATCGGAGGCGGGTCCCGGGACGTGCGCCAGCCATGAGCGTGGGTGAGTAGATTTCTCAGTCGGCGCAACAAGATCCTGCACGAGCCAAGTCCCCGTGGGCGCCTCCTTCGAAATGACAGCTCACGGCGCAGACTTCGTGCGTGGAGTGGGGTTCACACGCCGCGCGTCGTCATTCCGGGCGAGGCGCCCACTGGACCTGCGCCGGTTCAGGATCTTCAGCGCCGACCGAGGAATCTGCTCCCCCAACGCTCGTGGCCCGCATCCGGGCGCGGACTTGCCCGGTCCGTACGCCGCACATGGGCGTGGCGCGGCGGAAAACCTGCGCGGGCGCGTCCTTCGAAAGGACAGCGGCGCGCCTGGCGTGCGACTGAATCGACGATGAACGTTGTTCCCACACCGCGCACTCCGCGTTCAAGAATCATCGCCCGCTCATGCGTGGAAGATTGCGTTGGCGGGCGCGGCGTTTAGCTTGTGAGGGCTGCCGGACGTCACCGGCCATCCCACCCCCTGACACACCACGGAGAAGCGCGATGCGCGGAATCATCCTTACGGCGGCGGTACTCGCGGTCGCCACGCCGGTGGCCGCCCAGCAGCACCAGCACGGCGGGCAGCAGCACGACCCCGATCGAGCCGGCGCCCACGCCACCACCCTTCCCGAAGGATGGCAGGTGCGGCTGGACCGGCCGGGGAGCACGGCGCCGGTGCACTTCACGGAGATGCACGGCGGGCTGCACGCCATCCTGGGCCCCGCGGCCATCTTCTACAACCCGGCCACCACCGCCACGGGCGCCTACCGCGCGCAGGGCACCTTTACGCAGAACCGCCTGTCGCAGCACCCGGAGGGGTACGGCCTGTTCGTGGGCGGCCGCAACCTGACGGCCGACGACCAGGACTACCTGTACTTCATCGTCCGCCAGGACGGCAAGTTCCTGGTGAAGCACCGCGCCGGCTCGGAGACGCACACCCTGTTCGACTGGACGGAGCACGCCGCCGTCAACAAGCCCGACGCGCAGGGCCGCGCCACCAACACGCTGGCCATCGACGCGAGCGCGGCGGGCGCGCGCTTTCTGGTGAACGGCACCGAGGTGGCCAGCATCCCGCGCGTGGACATGCTGAACACGGACGGCGTCGTGGGCCTGCGCCTGAACCACAACCTCGACGTGCTGGTGCGCGACTTCGGCGTGCAGCCGGGGAGCTGACGCCTTTTTCGCTCGATGGGCGATCGTCGCGGCCGCTTGCCTTCTCCCGGGGAGCGGCCGCGGTGTCTGGTATGAGTGCCCAGTGCCAGGGTCAAGTGCCCAGTTGACCCGGAACCCCGGGCACCGGGCACCGGGCACGGCGCACTGCCGATCCGTTGATTTCGGAATCCTTTCGGGTTAGCTTACGGGGTGCACGACCACCCTGATCTGATGGGGTCCCGGATGCAGCAGCTGGTACAGCTTCGCGGGCGCGGCGCCGCGCAGAACCCCAGGAACCGCTTCGAAGCGGCGGAGTACGTCCCCGACCCGGAAGCCGTCGATCCCGACGAGCCCGGGCCGCGGACGCAGTTTCTGCGCGACCACACGCGGGGGATCATCGCCCGCAACGACAGCCCCGACATTCCGTTCGAGGCCAGCGTGAACCCGTACCGCGGGTGCGAGCACGGCTGCATCTACTGCTTCGCGCGCCCCACGCACGAGTACCTGGGCTTCAGCGCCGGGCTGGATTTCGAGACGCGCATCCTGGTGAAGCACGACGCGCCCGCGCTGCTGCGCAAGGAGCTTGCGTCCAAGCGCTGGGAGCCGCAGCCCATCGCCATGTGCGGGGTGACGGACCCGTATCAGCCGGCGGAGCGAAAGTTCGAGATCACGCGCGGGTGCCTGCGGGTGCTGGCGGAGTTCCGGAATCCCGTCGCCATGGTGACCAAGAACCACCTGGTGACGAGGGACATCGACCTGCTGGGCGAGCTGGCGGAGCACCAGGCCGCGTGCGTCAACCTCTCCATCACCACGCTGGACGAGAAGCTGCAGCGGGTGATGGAGCCGCGCGCCTCCACGCCGGCGAAGCGGCTGGAGGCGGTGCGCAGGCTCTCCCAGGCGGGGATTCCGGTGCGCGTCCTTGTCGCGCCCGTCGTTCCGGGGCTCACGGACCACGAGATGCCCGCCATCCTGGCCGCGGCCAGGGACGCGGGCGCGGAGGCGGCGTCGTACATCCCGCTGCGCCTGCCGTTCGGGCTCAAGGGGCTGTTCGAGGACTGGCTGCAGACGCACTTTCCCGACCGCAAGGACAAGGTGCTCAACCGGGTGCGCGAGATGCGCGGCGGCAAGCTGTACGACGCGCAATGGGGCACCCGCATGCGCGGCGAGGGGGTCTTCGCCGACCAGTACGAGACGATGTTCGGCGCCCTCACCCGCAAGCTGGGGATGGTGCGGCACATCCCGCCCCTCTCCACGGCCGCGTTTCGCCGGCCCCACGATCCCGTCGGCCAGATGGGGCTGTTCGGCTGACGGGCATTCGCGGGGACGGTTCTTCGCCGTCCCGCACACCACGGGTTGAAGCCCGCGGCTGGAACCGCCATGAGCCCCGCCCGGGCTCGCGGAGCTCGCCCGGCGCGCTTCACCCGCTCGCGTCATCCATCTCCCGCCGGCGGCGCGGGGTTCCACCCATCGGACAGGGGCGGTGGGCAAACAGAAGCCCCCGCGCGAATGCAATCGCGCGGGGGCTTCGATGTCCTGCACGCCGGGGCGATCCCTCACCCCGTCACTCCCTCACCCGCTGATCTCGCCGCTCCAGCCGAAGGTGCGGCGCGTGGTGCCCTGGCACACGGTCTTTACCCCGCCGTCCAGCCAGTACGGCGAGTCGTCCTGGCAGGTGTAGGGCACCAGCGGCGTCGTGGAGTCGAACCAGGTGAGCGGGACCGTGCCGCTCACGGGAATGGTCCCCAGCACGTCCGTCACGCGCAGCTCGAAGCTGAGGGCGCTTCCCAGGGGTCGCATCTGCCCGCCGGAGTTGTAGTACTCGGACTCGTTGTTCCAGCTGTAGGTGCTCTCGGTGCCCGACGCCGCGTCCCACTGGCGGTGGAAGGCGCGCGAGTGCCAGGTGACCGTCCCCGCGAAGCGCGTGTACCCGAACGCGGTGGAGCCGCCGAGGCCGATGCCCGTGCTGCACAGGTAGAAGTGCGCGCCGTGCTCGGGCGCCAGCTGGTTCACGCACGACTGGCCGCTCAGGTCCGGCACCGCCACCAGGCCGCTCCACGATCCCGAGTGCCACACGCCAGCGCCGGAGGCCAGCTCCACGCCGACCGTGGCCAGCGGAAAGGTGACCGCGCGCGCGATGGAGCCCGTCAGGGCAAAGCTCTGCGACCGCGAGGCCTCGCCCGTGTTCTCATGGTACTCGCGGTTGCTGCCGTCCGGCTTCCACCACGTCTCGTCGTACGACCAGGTCTCGTCCACCGTGCGGTCCATGACGGACGCGGTGAAGGTGGGGTGCCGCGTGGGGTCCTGCGCCGTCACCTGCCCCGACGCGGAGGGCGGGGTGTCGGTCAGAAGGGTGTCGCCGGGGCCCTGCTCCAGCTGGATCTGAACGTTGTGCGTGCCGGGATTGCGGAAGCTGTAGGTGAAGGCGCAGGTCACCACGTCGCCGGCGTCCACCCAGATGTGGTCGATGCGGTCCACCTCCACGCCCTCCACGTACAGAACGCACGACGTCCACGACCCCGTCTGCCCGCCGGTTTCGCTGACCGTGCCGGTGATGACGGTGGGCACCCCCGTGACCGCCTGGGCGGGAGGGTCGATGGCCACGGCCAGCCCCGGCCCCCGCTTGACGGTCTCGGTGATGGTGACCACGTCGGTGCGGTTGCGGTCGATGCCGCGCACGTTGGCCTGCACCTCGATGCGCGAGCCCAGCGGCAGCCCGGGCAGCCGGAACTCGTACGAACCGCGCGAGGTGGGACGCTGGTAGTTCTGCGTGAACAGCCTGGAGCCGTCGGGGGCGTACACCTTGAGCTGCACCTTGGCCAGCTCGCCGGGCGCCCGGTCGGGGTCGTCCACGCTGCCGGTGGTCACCAGCAGCCGCGTGACGCCGTCGGCGCCCAGCAGCGCGCGCGCCTCGAGCCGCGCGCTGCCGGAGCGGCCGGTGGCGTGCGGAAGGCTGCTGTCGCGGTACTTGCCCGTGTGAAGCCTGGACGCGGCGGGTGTGATGGGAAGCGGCAGCTTTTTGAGCAGCGCCTCGTCACCGGCCTGGACCGGGGACGTGACGGCGTCAGAGCACGCGGCGGCCCCGAGGAACGCGCACACGGCGGCGAGGCGGGCGGCGAGCCCGCGGGTGGAGGAGAGACGTACCATGACAGCCTTGGGACGGAGCGCTGGTTTGCTCTCCTTCGGCGGCCGGGCTGTCTCAGCGAGACCCCTAGCTTTGCGGACCGGCCTCGCGACCGGGGTGCCGTTTCGGGAAGTGGTGCAACCTCGGCGGTACGCTGGCAGGTGCAACGCCCACTTGTAGCAGAGTGGCCTTAATATACACGCGAAGCGCGGTCGCACAAGGGATTTCGTCGCATCCGTGCCCGCATGGGCCGCATCACGGCGCCACTCCCCGTGGGACGGGCGGCTCCGGTGAGCGCCGGAGGAGGCTTTCATCCATACGGGCACGCCGATGGGCCTGCATCTCCCGCACCTCCCGGGGCTCGCGTGGACGCGCAGGTGCCCGGACCGTCAAGGGATCAGTTCATCTCCGGGAGCACCATGGCGAGGAAGGCATCGACCACGCGCGGATCGAAGAGGGTTCCCCGCCCCGCCCGGATCTCCTCCACCACCCGCTCCCGCGGCCAGGCGGCGCGGTACCGGCGGTCGCTGGAGAGCGCGTCGAAGAAGTCCGCCAGCGCCACGATGCGCGCGGAGAGCGGGATGAGCTCGCCGGAAAGGCCCAGCGGGTACCCCGTGCCGTCCCAGCGCTCGTGGTGCGACCGGGCGATCTCCTCGGCCATGCGGACGATGCGGGAGCGGCCCGCGGCCAGGATCTCCGCGCCGATCTGCGTGTGGCGGCGCATCAGCTCCCGCTCGCGGTCGGAAAAGTCACCTGGCTTCAGCAGCACGCCGTCCGGGATCCCCACCTTTCCCAGGTCGTGCAGGGGCGCGGTGCGGCGGATCATCTCCACCTCCGCGGTGGAAAGGCCCAGCGCGGCGGCGATGCGGGCGGAGAGCTCGCCCACGCGGCGGGTGTGGGTGCCGGTGTCGTCGTCGCGCAGCTCGGCGGCGCGCGCCAGGCGCTCCAGCACCTCCCATGCGGCCTCCTCCAGCTCGCGGGTGCGCTCCAGAACCTTGCGCTCCAGCTCCTGGTTCTGGTCGGCCAGCGACAGGTGCAGGGCGCGCGTGTGCAGGTGGTTGCGCACCCGCAGCAGCACCTCGGCCGGCGCGTACGGCTTGCTGACGAAGTCGGCGGCCCCCGCGGCCAGCGCGCCCACGCGGGCCTGCTCGGTGAGGTCGCCGCTCACGACGAGAATGGGGAGATAGGTGCAGGCGGGGATCAGGGGGCGCAGCCGGGCGATGATCTCCGTGGCCTCCACGTGGCCCAGGTGCAGGTCCAGCACCACCAGGTCGGGCTCGTGCTCCACGAACATCTCCGGCACGTGGTCGCCGTTCACGGTCGTGCGCACGTCGTGAAAGCCGGCGCGCGCCAGGATGCGCTCCAGCACGCCCAGCGCGCCGCGGTCGTCGTCCGCGGCCAGGATGCGCACTTCGCCCGCGAGCAGACGCGGCTCCGGCGCCACCACCGGCGCGGCCATCCGGTGCGCGGTGGAGGAAAAGTCGTCCACGCCCGGTGCGTACGCGGCGTCCTGCGCAAGCTCGAACATCCGGAAATCTCTCCCGTACGGCGGCCGGGCCGATTCAGATCGCGACGCCCACGAAGGCGGCGGCGGCGCAGGTGGCGACCACGGCCGCGGCGTTCAGCATGCGGCGCAGGTGCACGGCGACGTTGCGGCGGCGGGCGTATTCACGGCGACTCATCAGTTCTCTCCTCGACGGGTGCGGATACCTCACACGAATCCGGGCGCGGGAAAGGCGAGGAGCGTTCCAGATCTCGTCATCTCCCGTAAGGTCTTGTATACATGGCACTTACACACGTTCTCCCGGAGGATCGGGGAGGGGCGGAGATGTGCGGATTCCGGACGCCGAAAATCACCGCGCGCCGGATTTCCCAGTCCTGGCGCGGGAATCGGGAAGGTGTCCTGAATCAGGACACTTTCCGGCCGACGGAGACGATCCGCGCGGATGGGCGTGTCCGCGGGCTACGGCGGGCCCAGCTCGCCGGACTGGATGATCTGCACGGGGCGCTCCTTCTCGATCACGCGAAGGTACGCGCGGCCTTCGCCGCCGGCGGGAAGCAGCACGTTCGCCGGCTCCCGCAGCTCGTGGTGCCGGGGAAGCGAGCCGTCCGCCACGCGCACGCGCCACTGCCCCGGCCGCAGCCCGGACGCGTGGAAGCGCCCCTCCGCGTCCGTCGCCAGCCGCCGGACGACGCCCCCGGGACCGGAGAGCTCCAGCTGCACGCCCGGCATGGGCCGGGCGGAACCGGCCGGCGCGCCGGCGGGGACGCGTTCCACCACGCCCGTCATCCGCGCCGCCAGCTCCAGCCCGACCTCCACCCGCCGCGCATCCTTGCCGGCGGTGACGGAGATGGGCATCTCCCGGTCCGCGACACGCTCCGGTCCGGTGCCGGGCTCGATGCGCAGCGTGTGCTCGCCCGCCGGCAGTGCGCCGAACCCGGCGATCCCGCGGCGGTCGGTGACGGCGACGCGGTCCCCCACGCGCACCAGCACGCCGGGGATGCCGCGCCGCGTGGCGGGATCGGTGACGTGGACCGTGACGCGGCCGTCGTCCCCGGACGGAAGGGGGAGCGCGATGGGGAGCGCGTACTCCGCGAAGCCGCGGGGGCGCACGCCACTCACCGCCCGCGTATCCGCGAGCCCGCGCAGCGTGAGGCGGTGCCCGCCGCCCAGGCCGCGCTCCAGCGACAGGTCCAGCAGCGCCTCCAGCGGCTGCCCGTCCGCGCGGCGCCCCTGCGCCGCGATGCGTACCCAGGTGCCGCGCAGCACGGGAAGGTGCGCGGAGAGCGCGCCCGACCACTCGCCCCCGTCCACCGCGCGCAGGGAGGCACCCTCATAGCGCTGCGCGTACGCCCAGAGCGACGCGCCCCCGCGGGTGGAAAGGCCGGCCTGCAGCGACAGGACGCGAAAGGGCGCGGGCGCGGCGCCGGCGCTCGCGACCAGCTCACCCGCCTCGTACGCCGGGTGCAGCCACGTGCCCCGCGCCAGGGGAATGCCGATGCGGGCCCGCGCCGCGCGCAGGTCCCCGCGGCCCCCGGTGCCGCCGCCCGTCTCCCGGTACTCCAGCGCCAGCCGGCTTCCCCACCCCAGCGCCGCGCGCCGCGCCGTGGCGAACGTCTCGGCGGTGTCGCCGAGCAGGCGAAAGTCCCCGCCCCGGCGCACGGAAGCGGAGAGGGAAAGGTCGCCGAACGGCCGCACCGTGAGCGAGGCGAAGTCCTGGTCCGGCGAGCCCGTGCCGCCGTACGCCAGGGCGCCGCGCAGGTGCAGCGCATTCCACGAGAGGGCGCGCGCGCTCCCCCACGCGTGGAGCGCGCGCGGCGGCTCCCCGCCGACGGCGGCGGGCGCAGCCTCCGCCTCCAGGTTCAGGAGCGGATGCGGCGCGGCGGC
>DATABT010000284.1:0-2681 GCA_036259455.1 Longimicrobium sp.
TCATCGCATTCTGAACAACCGATCCTCGACAGCCGCTATGGTGTCCAGCGACGGATGGGGAGAATCCCGGCCTAGAACGACTCCTTCGGAACAGGCGCGAGAAAACTCTGCTAACTCTGCTAACTCTGCGTGAGGCCCATCTGTAACTGCTGATGCGAAAACGGCCGCGGATCCACTCGGGACCCGCGGCCGTTCATCATCTACTGAATTCTCAAGAGCTTACGGCGTGCCCATGGGGTTGGGGGACTGCACCTCGGGGGCCTCGGCCGGCGGACGGTTCCGCAGGCGCGGCGTCTGGCCGAAGTTGTACGAGAACGTCAGGTACGCCGCCCGCGCGCCCCAGCGGCGCTCATTCAGCTGGTAGTACAGCGGGTCGTTCGTCTGCATGCTGAAGCCCATGCGGTCGAACGGGTCCACCACGCGCAGGCTGATGGAGCCCTTGTCGCCCATCACCTTCTGGCGCAGCGACAGCATGCTCATCACGAAGCTGCCCATGCGCCCCTGCTCCACGTCCATGGGCGCGCGGTACATCACAAAGCCCTGCAGGTCCAGCCGCGGCGTGAGCTGCACGTTGCCGCTCACCCGCGTCGACCAGCCGATGCCGTCGCTGTTCAGGTTGTCGCCCACGTTCCCCGCCGCCGTGACCTGGCGGAAGGCGCTGACGCTGGCGAACCCGCTCACCCGCCCCATCCGCAGCGACGCGTTGGCGTCCGCCCCGTAGCTGTCGCTGGTCTCCAGGTTGGCGAAGGTGGTGATCGTGGTGTCCGCGCGGAACTCGCGGATGCGCCGGATGGCGTTCTCCGTCCGGCGAAAGAACGGCGTGAGCTGCAGCGAGCCCCACGGCGTGGAGTGCTGGTACGCCAGCTCCAGCGCCTGCGTGTACTCCGGCTCCAGCGCCGGGTTGCCCACGAAGCGGTTGCGCTGGTCCTCGTTGAAGCCGAACGGGTTGAGGATGCGCGTGTCGGGACGCTGGATGCGGCGCCCGTAGCTCAGCCGCAGCTGCCTCCGGTCGTCCAGGCTGAACGAGGCCAGGCCGCTGGGGAAGAAGCTCCAGTAGTCCTTGGGGAACGTCTCACCCGTGTTCTCCAGGTGGAACTCGCGGCCCGTGCGCTCCACGCGCAGGCCGGCCTGCAGGTCCACCTTGCCCACGCCCTGGTTGAGCACGGCATAGCCCGCGTGCACCGTCTCGTCGTACTCGAAGGCGTTGCTGCGCAGCGAGTTGTTCACCCAGGTGCCGGTCGCGTCGTCGAACAGCGAGGCGTCAAGCCGGTTGTCCAGACCGCGGCGCGTGCCCTTGTACCCCGTCTCCAGCTTCGTCCGCTCGCCGAACGGGCGGGTGTAGTCCGCCTGGAACGAGAGCGTGGTGTTCACCGCGTCCGTCAGCAGGTTCTCCAGGCGCGGCGTGGCGCCCGCGGCCGGGTCGCCGCCCAGGGTGAGCACCTCTTCGCGAAAGCGGTTCTCGACGTCGTGGTTGTTGCGGTTGAAGCGCAGCTCCGCCGACAGCTCGTGCCGCTGGGGGGTGATGGTGCGCTTCCACGCCAGCACGCCGTCCATCGTGCGGTCGTCAAAGCCCAGCAGGTTCTGGCCCCGGTAGCGGCTGAGCGGGTTCCCCGCGGCGTCGGACTCCAGGTACAGGTTGGTCGTGTTGTTCTCGTGGTCGCCCAGGCTCATCATCCCCGTGGCGGAAACGACGTCGCGGGGGCCCAGCTTGTAGTCGGCGCTGGCGTTGACGATGTGCGACGTCATCCCCCCCTCGCCCAGGATGTCCTGGTCCAGGATGGAGACGGGCGCCGAGCCCGCGGCGGTGTAGCGCTCCAGGTAGTTGAGGCCGGTGCTCTCCCGCTCGTCGTGGCGAAAGCCGTAGCTGCCGAAGAGGGTGAGATTCCCCGCCTGCCAGCCCAGGTTGCCGGAGCCGTTGAAGCGCCCGCCCGTTCCCACGCCGCCGATGAAGCCGCCGCTGAGGCCCAGGTCGGCGTTCTGCTTGAGGACGATGTTGATGATCCCCGCCATCCCTTCCGGCTCGTAGCGCGCGGAGGGGTTGGGGATGACCTCCACCCGCTCCACCATGTGGGCGGGGAGCTGGCGGAGAAAGTTGCCCAGCTGGTCGCCGGTCATGGGCGACGGGCGGCCGTTGATCTGCACGGCTACGTTCTGGTTGCCGCGCAGGCTCACCTTGCCGTCCTGGTCCACCTCCACGGCGGGAACGTTCTGCAGCACGTCCGTGGCGTTGCCGCCCGCCGTCGACGGCATGTCGCGCGTGCTGTAGGTGTTGCGGTCCGGGGCGAACCCGGCGGGCGCGGCCTGGGCGGTCACGGTGAGGCCCTCCAGCTGGATGGCGCCCGCGGCCAGCCGCACGGCGCCCACGTCCGCCTCCCGCTCCTGCGGGGTGATGGCGACGACGCCGGTGGTGGCGGTGCTGTAGCCCAGCGCGCTCACCCTGAGGTAGTAGCGCCCGGGTCGCAGCCCGTCGATGCGGAAGGTGCCGTCCGGGCGCGCCACGGCGCCGGTGACGAGCGTGCTGTCCGCCGCACTCCACACCGCGATCTGCGCGGTGCCCATCGGCTGGCCGCTCTGCGCGTCGGCCACGGTGCCGCGCACGGTGCCGCCCTGCTGCTGCATGGCGCCGGGCGCGCCCATGGGACGTGCGCCCGCGGGCGGCGTGCCGCCGGGCGTCTGCGCCG
>DATABT010000285.1:0-4436 GCA_036259455.1 Longimicrobium sp.
GCGGGCCGCTACCGAATTCAAGGTCGAGTCTCTTCAGCACCTCCTCTTCCGGACTGGTCTCGTCGCAGCCTGCTATCGCACGTTGAACTCGCTCCAACGCGCTTGTCGTCGGACGCTCATTGGCGACTGGTTGTGGGATCCCTCCCGTGTGGGCATGTGTTACGCGGCGTGGCAACATAATCGCCTCCGATTCAAGCAAGTACTGTCCTCACCTCCACCGTCTCCGCGGCAGCCGCCTTCTCCCGGAACGCGAGCGCAAACAGCACCAGCACACCGGCCGCGGCCGTCGCGGGCACCAGCCAGATGCTGCGCCAGTCGTGGGCGGTGCCGCCGGCGCTGGCGTAGGCCTGCACCACGCGGTCGGACACGATGAGCCGGTAACCTAGCGTTTTCATGGAAGGCCAAGGCGGCTATGGTCTATAGTCTACACCTCCTCCCCACAGTGCCTCAAAGTGGGCCAAAAATGCCTTGGCTTGCTTCTCGGATTTCCGCATCAAAGTGGACGGTCCCTCGCGGAAGTTCGTTCCTTGTAGCAACCAGGCTGCTAATACCATTTTGTCATACGAGAAGAGAGCAACCGTCGGTAGCGCATCATATTGGCGAATTTGGAGATGTGAGGGGAAGCGCACTCTCTTTTGTATCGCCTGAAGTGATAATAAGTTGCTTTTGATCGTAGCACGCGCGTCGGCAGGCTTCTCGCCGAGCGCCGCAGCGCGCGCTGCTACAAAGCGCGAACGCGGATTGAGCAGCAACGCTCGAACGCTTCCACCCCGATGATCCAGAATCTCGACCAGCGCCTCGGTCATGACAGGAATCTCATAACACCAGGTAACGAGCAGATCCAGCGACCCGGCTTTACGGGTGCGCTGCTGAATTTCATGTGAGGTTGAAGCGTCATTTTTAAACCAGTCAATCGCTCTCTGAAACAGACCCATCTCGCCTACGGCTTGACCAAGCGTTACCAAGATGCCAGGGTCCATTTTCACCTCCACTGAACAGTTAATCCATCATTCCGGGAGCGATCTGTCACATGACGTCTTCCTACGCCAGCACCGGTTTCGCTTCTACTCTCTCCGCAACTGCCGCCCTCTCCCGGAACGCAAGCGCGAACAGCACCAGCACGCCGGCCGCGGCGGCGGCTGGGACCAGCCAGATGCTGCGCCAGTCGTGGGCGGTGCCGCCGGCGCTGGCGTAGGCCTGCACCACGCGGCCCGACACGATGGCGCCGATGAAGTAGCCGACGCCCAGCGTGGCGAACGCCAGGAAGCCCTGCGCGGCGGCGCGGATGCGCGCGTTGGCGCGCTGGTCGACGTAGATCTGGCCGGTGACGAAGAAGAAGTCGTAGCAGATGCCGTGCAGAATGATGCCACCGTACAGCAGCGGCACCAGCGCGCCCGCGTCGCCGAACGCGAAGAGCACGTAGCGCGCGGCCCACGCGCCCATCCCGATCAGCAGCATCTTCTTTACGCCCAGCCGCAGCAGGAACCACGGCATCACCAGCATGAACAGGATCTCCGACATCTGCCCGAGCGTCATCTTCGTCGCGGGCTCGGGCAAGCCGATCTCGTTCAGGAAGAGGTTGGTGAAGGTGTAGTAGAACTGCAGCGGAATGCACAGCAGGAACGAGCCGAGCACGAACACGGCGAACGAGCGGTCCTTCATCAGCGCGAGCGCATCCAATCCCAGTGCGTCGCGGGCGCGGAACGGCTTGCCCGCGTCCTGCGGCGGCGTGTGCGGCAGCAGCAGGCAGTACGCCGCCATCACCACCGACGCCCCGGTGGCGATGCGCATGGGCTGCGCGGTGGCCTCGATCCCCATCCGCCCCACCAGGATCCCCGCCACGATCCAGCCGATGGTGCCCAGCACGCGCACCCGCGGAAACTCCGCCGCGGAATCGCGCATGTGGTGGAACGACAGCGAGTTGGTGAGTGCCAGGGTGGGGATGTAGCAGAGCGCGTACACCAGCAGCACGGGATAGAACGCGGCGAAGTCCGTCAGCGTCGAGGCCCACCAGAGCACGATCGCGCCGACCAGGTGCAGCGCCGCCAGGATCTTTTCCGTCGCGAAGAAGCGGTCCGCGATCATGCCGACGAAGAAGGGCGAGATCATCGCGGCCACGGCGGTGCTGCCGTACGCCAGGCCGATCTGCGTGGCGTCGAAGCGCAGCGTCTGCCCCAGGTAGGTGCCCATCGTCACGAACCACGCCCCCCAGATGAAGTACTGGAGGAACATCATCGCCGATAGCCGCGCGCGAACGTCGGTCATGGGACTCCAGTCTCAAGTGCCCAGGGTCAAGTGCCCAGTGGCTTCAGTCGGGGAGGACGCGGATGCGGATGTTGCGGAAGGCGACCTCGTCGCCGTGATCCTGCAGGGCGATGTGGCCGCGGCGCGCGCGGCCGTAGCGCGGCATCTCCGCGAACTTGCTGGCGGCCACGCGCTGCGTCCACTCGGGGCTGCCGAGCTCGTACTCCAGCAGCTTTTCGCCGTTGAGCCAGTGCTCCACGTGGTCGCCGCGCACCACGAGCCGCACGGCGTTCCACTCGCCCACGGGGCGCGTCACGTCCCGCGCGGGGGCGTACAGGGCGAAGTTGCTGCCGGCGGAGGTGTTGGGCTGGCGGCCGTCGGCGTGGCCGGCGTTGTCGAGCACCTGCATCTCCGGGCCGGTCTGCCAAACGTACTGCAGCGCGGAATCCTCCACCACGTGAAAGAAGATGCCGCTGTTGCCGCCCGGCGCGATCTTCCACTCCAGTTCCAGCTCGAAGCTGCCGAACTCCTCGTCCGTGAGGATGTCGCCGGCCTCGCCCGCGCGCGTCAGGGCGCCGTTCACCACCTGCCATCCCGTGCCCGGCGCGCCGCCGCCGAACGCGTGCCATCCCGCCGTCGTCCGGCCATCGAACAGCGGGCGCCAGCCCTCGCCCGGATCGTTGGGCCGCGTGCTCACCGCGGTGGATTGCGCGGCGGGCGCGGCGTCGTGCGCCTGTCCGCCGGGTGAGCAGGCGGCGGCGAGAATGGAAAGGACGACGGGCAGGGAGCCACGGGCCGGGATCATCCTCATGGGATACGGGAGGGGCGGACGGAAACCGGCGAGCGGATGGGGGATCTGGAGCGCGCCGGGGGAGCGGATCGCACGATACCGGGCACGGTGCCGCGAGGCAAGAAAATCGTGTTGGAGACGAGCCCGCGCCGGAGCGGCTGAAGCCGCCGCAACGAAAGCGGAAAGCCTCGCACACCGCGCGAGGCTTCAACGATGTCCACGGTACCGCGCGCAACCGAAGTGTACACCCTCTCCCACGCGGATTGTGGGAGAGGGTGGGCGAGGTTTTCTAGCCCGGGTGAGGACCCGCGCGTCACTCCGCGCGCACGGCGGATCGATAGACGCCGTCCGCGCCGCGCCAGAGCGCGATTACGCGACGATGCCGCGCGTCGCGGAGCAGCTGCACGTCGCCGCCGCCAAAGGCACCGGGCGCCGCGAGGGTATCCAGACGAATCGCATCGCCATCATCCATCGTGATCGCGTAGAGGGCTTCGGGGTCCGCCATGCTGCGCGTCTGGCGGACGAGGAGGTGGACGCGGCCGTCCGCGCCCGGTACTGCGGCGGCGCGAAGGATGACGCCGCGCAATTCAGGCGGGGTGACGTCCTCCGCGGCCGTCCAGTCGCGGCCGTCGGGCGAGGAGGCGTGGAACAGCGCTTCAGGGAACACCTGGCCATCCGTATCCTCCAGCCAGAACAGGTGCCGCACGCCGCGCGCGTCCACCACCAGCTGTGGATAGTACGAGTGCCGGCGCGGCACCGCGTGCACCTCCACGCGCGCGAACGCGCTCCGCGAGCGCAGCGGGCGCACGAACACGTCATTCTCCGCCGCCGGGCGCAGCGGCGAAACCATCTCGCCGATCAAGGCCAGCTCCAGCGGGCGCCGGACCGCCGAGGACGCGAACGCCGTCATCCGCCCGTCGTGGTCCATGAACTCCGGCGCGTAGGCACGTCCGCCGCGCAGCGTGAGGTGACCGATCCCCCGTCCGTGCGCCTGGAAGAGCACCTCCACCGCGCCGTCCGGTCCCGTGGCGGCGGAAAGCGACAGGTCGGGCATGCCCGCCGGCAGCGGCTCGCGGTACAGCACCTCGGCCGCGGACCAGCGGCCCGCGTGCAGCGCCCGGTGCACCAGCTGCGTGGGGACTTCCGGCCGCGAGTCGGTTCCGGTGTGCCCGTACCACAGCACGTGCACGGTCCCGTCCCCCTCCACCGCCACCTGCGGCGCCTCGGCCAGGCCCGCGCCGCCGGCCAGCGGCTCGGGCACGGACCATCCCGCGGAGTCGAGCCGCGCGTACGACAGCGCGTCGCCCCATCCGTCGAGGTCCTGGTCCACCGCGAAGACCGCGTGGAGCGTTCCGGCCGCGTCCACGGCGGCGGCCGCCAGGGTGTGCCCCGCGCGGGTCCC
>DATABT010000286.1:0-1878 GCA_036259455.1 Longimicrobium sp.
TCCCCTTGTCCCCTTGTCCCCTTGTCCCGTTTCTCCGCCCTCCGCTCCCTTCACGCCAGCCAAGCAACGCACATCCCGCGCACCCCCGTTCCTTGTACGCACTTACGGCATTCGCTATCTTTTCCCGATTGTCCCCATCCCCGGCCCGTGCGCGTTCGCCGAAACACGCGCGCGGCCGTTCGTCCCCATGCCCGTTCCATGGCAAGCGCAGCCAAGCTGAAAGACCAGGCCCGCGCCGCGGAGAACCGCGGACAGTGGACCGAGGCCGTCGTCCTGTATCGCCAGCTCCTGGAGGAGGAAGCGGGCGAGGAGGTGGACATTGCCCTCTGGAACCGCGTGGGCGACCTGCACCTGCGCATCGGCGAGACGGAGCGCGCGGTAGAGGCGTACGAGCGCGCCGTCAACGCGTACGCCGACAGCGGGCTGTACAACAACGCCATCGCCCTCTGCCGCAAGATCCTGCGCCTGGTGCCGGGTCGCGGCGCCGTGTACCTCAAGCTGGGGCAGATCAGCGCCGCCGCGGGGTTCCTGGCCGACGCGCGCCAGAACTTTCTGGAGTACGCGCAGCGGATGAAGCGGGCCGGCAACCTGGACGCGTCGTTCGATGCGCTCAAGGAGTTCGCCGACCTGTCGCCGGAGGATACGGACGTCCGCAAGCTGCTGGCGGACCAGCTGCTCGCCAACGGCCGCAAGGACCAGGCGGTGGAGCAGATGCGCATCCTGATGGGCGCGCACCTCCAGCGCGGCGACCCCGCGGCGGCCGAGGCGGTGCGCGAGCAGATCCACACCGTGGCGCCGGACGCGGAGGCCACGCCGCTCATGCGCAGCCGCAGCGCCGCCAGCGACGACTTCAGCGCCGCGCTGCACGACGGGGACTTCTCCCCGGGCGCCGATGTGCCGGAGGTGGCGGGGCTGGAGACCACGTCGCTGGACGATGGCATCGCCCCCCTCGCCGGGCTGGAATCCACCTCGCTGGTGGAGGAGCCGCCCGCGCCGCCGCGAAACAAGGCGTCCCCCGGCGAGGACCTGGGGCTGGAGCCCACCGCGCTGGGCGGGGTGGACCAGGAGGGTGACGAGGACGCGCCCGCGGCCGACCTCCCCGTGCTCTTCGGGGACGAGGCCGACGACGAGCCCGGCACCTTCCCCGGCGACCTGCCGCTGCTGGACGCGGACGACGACGGGGACGATGGCGGCGACCTCCCCCTGCTGATCGACGAGGACGATACGCCGGAGGGCGGCGAGCTGCCGCTGATCGGCTTCGACGACGAGCCGGTGCGGCCGCAGGCGCCGCGGGGCGCACCGGGACGCCGTCGCGGCCCGGAGCCGGTGTTCGAGGCGGGGGCAGACAACCTGGACCAGCTGCGCGCCCACGTGGCCGCCGTGCCGGAAGACGAGGCCTCGCGCGAGGAGCTGGTCCGCGAGCTGCGCGCCCGCGGCCTGGGGCACGAGGTGCCGGAGGTGCTGGAGGCAGCGCACCGCGCCCTGGCCGCGCGGGGGATGTACTTCGAGGCCGTGGCGCCCATCACCTCGCTCATCGCCCTTCGTCCGGACGATCCCATCCTGCTGCAGAAGCGGGTGGAGTACGCCTTTCGCAGCGGCCGGCCGGAAGCGCAGGTGGAGGCGTACCTGGACCTGGGCCGGCACCTGGCCAAGAACGGGCAGGAGGAGAAGGCGGCCGCCGTCTTCAAGCGCGTGCTGGAGCTGGACCCGCACAACGTGGAGGGCCGCGCCGCCGCCGCGCAGGTCGCGCACCTCATCCGCCCCTCCGCGCCCCCCGCCGCCGTGGCCCCCGAGGCTCCCGCGCCGCCACCCGCCGCGCCCGCGCAGCCGCAGCAGCCCGCGGGCGACTACGTGGACCTGCGCGCGCTGATCCTGGAC
>DATABT010000287.1:0-10191 GCA_036259455.1 Longimicrobium sp.
GTGCGGAACGATGCTGGTGGAGCCCTTCGTGATCACCAGCGGGCGGTCGATGCCGCCGGCGTGGAAGTACTCCACGTTCCCGCCGGCTGCACTGGCGTACGTGCCGCTGGCGCTCTTCAACTCCCACAGCAGCTGGTCGCCCGCCCACACGAACGCGGTGGTGCTGGGCGTGCACGCCCACGCGTCGTAGTTGCACAGGCCGCCGTCCGTACGCGTGTGAACCAGCACGCGCCGGCCCAGCGGGTCGTAGCGGTACTCCTCCCACACGCCCGCGTCCTCGTGGTTGGAGTACTCCGTCCGGCGCACGTCCATCTTCTGGAACGCGCGAAGCCGGTCGTCGGACCCGTAGTAGCTGCGGCTGTCCACCTCGCGGCCGATCACCACGCCGCCGTACGTGGACGACACCTGCCCCACGCGCTGGTAGCCGCGCAGCACGTTGCCGCCTGCGTCGTACCGGCGGATGGTGCTGTCCTGGGTGAACTCGTTGCCGATCACCGCGGGCGGGAGCCGGCGGCTGAAGAGCAGCCGGCCGGGGGATGGCTGGTAGAAGTTCTGGAACCGGGCGAACTCGCCGCCGGCGTCCATCCCCACGTTGGTGCGGCGCAGGATGGTGTTGCCCAGCGGGTCGGTCTGCAGGTCCTCCGCGATGCGGCCCACGTTCTGGGTCAGGTTGAACCAGTCCGTCCCCACCAGCGTGCCCAGCCCGGAGTACCAGTTCCGGAACCGGCTGTCGCCGTTGCTGGCCTCCAGCAGCTTGCCGCGCGCGTCGTACTGCATCCGCTCGTCGTGCAGCACGCCGGCGGCGGGGCCGCTCTCGCTGCGCCAGACCAGCCGCCCCTCCAGGTCGTAACGCATGGAGTCCACGATGGCGCCGGGCTGCCGCAGGCTGGTGAGCTGGCCGTTGGGCGCCTCGTGGAAGTCGAACGCGTGGCCCAGCCGGCTGGTGGCGCGGGAGAGCGAGCCGGTGACGGGGTGATACGCGAAGCTGTCCGCCCGCACGGAGTTCCCCGTGAGGTTGCGCGGGTGCTCCAGCGCCGTCACCCGGCCGGCCATGTCGTACGTGTAGCGAAGCCCGTACGCGGTGTACGCCCCGTCCGCCAGGCCGCGGATCCAGGTGGAGTCGGTCCGCAGCGCGCCGCCGGGAAAGTACGTCCGCTGCACCCGCGCGTCCGCGTTCTCCGCGAACACCTGGTCGCCCGCCGCGTCGTAGCGGTAGTGGTGCCACTCTTCCGGCACGGCGTAGCCGGTGCCGAAGTTGGGAAAGCGGGGAAAGGTCTCGCACCCCTCGATGAGGAGGATGATCTCCGCGCATGCCCGGGCGTGCGTCCGCTCGGGCACCGTCCGCCGCGTGAGCCTGCCCAGCGCGTCGTACTGCATCAAGACGTCGCGTCCCGCCGCCGTGCGCGCCACCACCACGTTCCCCGCGTGGTCGGGGGTGAACGTCTGCGTCCCCGCCTGCGTGCTCGTCTCCGTGCGCTTTCGCCCCGCGTTGTCGTACGTGTACTCGGTGATGAAGCCCGTGCCCTCGTCGTAGTCCGGCGTGGCGCTGCGCACCACCATCCGCGGCGCCCCCTCGGGATCGTACGTGGTGACCACCTCCAGCCGCACCTCGGGCGTGGGCGCGGGGGCGAAGCCCTGGTACACGGCCGCATGGGTCCGGGCGGGGCCAATGCTCACCGCCACCCGCACGCGGTCCATCACGTCGTACGTCGTCCGCTGGCGCATCCCCGTGGCGCGCAGGCCGGACTCCGTGGTGGCCGCGGCCGAATCCGTGGGCACGATGGTCAGCGTGTCGCGGCCCAGCGCGTCGCGGTAGTGCAGGGTCAGCAACCCGGTCGGGCTGATGGTGCGCGCCAGGTTCCCCGCCCCGTCGTAGACCAGCGAGTCGCGTCCGCGGCGCCGCTCCGCGTCCAGGGCGGGCGTGACGGCGGCCAGCAGCCCCGCGTGCGGGTGGCCGGCGGGATAGTAGGAGAAACGGACCAGGTGCGTGTCGATCTCCCCCTGCTGCCGCCGGACGGGGTTACCCAGCGTGTCGTACTCCGCGTACGACGTCCCCGCCAGCGGCGTCACGGCGCCGGTGAGCGTATCCACCGACTCGGTGCGGATTTCCGTGGGCGCGTCCCATCGGTCGTCGTACGCGTAGCGCGTCTGCGCCGCACGGCTGTCCCCCAGCGGCGAGTGGACGCGGCTGCGGCTCACCCGGCCGCGGGAATCGTACTCCGCCGTGCTCCTGCGCCCGCCGGGCGACGTGACCTCCGTGGGCAGCGCCGGAAAGCGCCCGTCGGCACGGCGGATGACGGTCTCGCCGCCCAGCGCGTCGCGGATGCGGCGGGGCGCGCCGCGCTCCGCGGTCCAGATGAACGTCCGGTCCTCCACGTCCGTCCGCGGCCCGTCCAGCAGCGTGTACGCCGTCGCCAGCGGCACGGAGGTGCCGATCCCCCGGTCCTCCACGGACGCGAAGCGGGTGATGATGGTATCCCCCGGCGCCAGCGGCAGGCGCGCGGAGGTCAGCCGGCCGGAGGGGGAGAAGGTAAACGCGAGCGGCGTCCCCCGCCGGTCCGTGCGCCGGGTGACCAGGTTCGGGCGGCTGGCATTCCCGTAGGCGAAGCGCACCGTCTCCTGGTCGGGGTCGCGGATGTACGTCACCCGCCCGCCGCCCAGCTCGTGGCCGATCACCACCGTCCGCGCCACCGCCCCGGGCGCGGTGGCGTTGACCTGCGACAGGACGCCGTTCGCGTCGTAGAGCAGGTCGTACGCGGGAGCGGTCGCGCCGGCGGGGGCGGGAACCTGGATGCGGGTGAGGCGGCCGTTCACCCAGGTGAACGACGTCACCTGGCGCATCCGGTTGACGGTGCGGATGTGCCGGCCGAAGCCGTCGAAGTGGATCTCCCCTCCGCCGCGCACCTTGCGCATGTAGTAGGCGTTCGCGACGAACGAGATCGTGTCGGCCGGGCCGTCGGGGAGCTGCGCGATCCACCGCGCCGCACCGGCGGGCTCGTAGATGCGCGTGCTGCCGTCGCCCCCCGTCCACATCATCCGCGTGCCGCCGCCCGCGCACTGGCACAGGCTCTCCACGCCGGCCAGCCACCATCCCGCCCCGAACGCGCTGGCGCGGCGGTTCACCACGTGGATGGCGGAGGCAAGGGGGGTGCTGCTCACCTGCCAGCCCGCCCCCTGCGCCAGCACCTGCACGTTGTAGACGTACCGTCCCGTGCCGCGGGTGCCGGCGTCGATCTGCACGGCCACGCGGCGCGTGGTCCCCGGCTGCCACTCCTGCCCGGCGAACGGCACCTGAACCGACTGCCCGTTGTCGCTCAGGTAGACCGCGACCAGCATGGTCGCAGGCACCTGGGCGCCGTGCGGCAGGGTGATGTCCAGGTAGATGGTGGGGCGCGGCTCGGCGTGCTGGCTGTTGTACAGCAGCACCGGCGCCCAGGTGCGCGCCAGCGTGCGCTGCGCGGGAAACGCGTGCGCCAGCCGCAGGTCGCCGCACTCGTACGCCGCCCCCGGCCCGGCCGAGACGGTGACGCACTGGCCGCGAAGGATGGTCGACGTGCCCGTGTTCAGGTCCACCTCGCGGACCACGGGCGCGGGCCGCGCCGTGCCCGCCGCGCCGTGAACCGTCACGTCCACCCAACCCGCGTCCTGCACCCCCGGCACGTTCGCCTGCCGCGCCACCAGGCCGATCGAGAGCGCCTGCCCGGCGGTCCCGGTGAACCCCATCTGCACCGTGCTGGACGAACCCGCCGGCACGGTGGCGGCGGCGGGCGCGGTACAGCCGCCGGCCGCGCTCCCCGTCTGCGCGTCGCGGCAGTCCGCGGAGAAGTGGAACGTGGCGGCCTCCGTCCCCGTGTTGCGGACGACGAACGCCTGCGTCCCCGCCCCCGCCGGGACCGTTTCCGCCCCCGCGTGGGGCGTCACCACGACGCCGGGGAGGGCGAGGACGTAGGTGACGGGGTCGGCGTTCAGGACGCACTGCCGCTCCGGCGCCGTGTCGCAGATGCGCGCCGTGACGGTCGTCGGGCCGGTGGAGGAGAGGCGGATGTAACCCGTGGCCGTGGCGCGCACGCGCTGCGGTCCGGTGCCGCTCGTCGTCTTGGTGTAGCTGAAGCTGGCGGCGGTGTCGCGCCCGTTCACCCGCACCTGGAAGGTGGAATCCACCAGCCCCAGGTCGTCGGTGAGCTGGATGGTGACGGGGACCACGGGCTGCGTGGTCCGCACGGACGCGGGGGAGATGCTTACGTAGGGCACGTTGTCGCCCCCGGGCCCGCTGCCGTCGTCGCACCACGTGGTCCCGTCCTCCAGGATGCGGCACTGGGCGTCGGCGCGGGCGGGGAACGCGAGCGGGAGGAGGATTGCCGCCAACGCTGGAAGCAGGCGCGGACGGGCGCGGCGGGACGAGAGAGGGAGGCGGAGGCGCATCGGGAACCGGACGGGAACGAGGGACGCCGTCGGGGGGTGTGTATAAATGAAACGTCCCAGCCCTGCCATATGGTGACGGATGTCGGTCAACTCGCGCGGCGTGAACGGATCCGGACGGGCTGGATTCCATGCGCCACTTGCGCGGCGGGGAGGAATTGTGGAACGTTCGTGCAGCGTGGTCCGTATCACCTGCCTCGCGGTTCTCCGCCCCGACTCCCGGGCCCTCCCATGATCCGATCCGCCCTGCTCGCCGTCCTGGCGATCGCCGCCACCGCCCCGCCCCTGCACGCGCAGGATTCGCGCGTAACGCCGCTCAGCCGCGCCCGCGAGCAGGGCGCCGGCGCCACCGTGCTGGTGGAGGGCGTGGTGAGCGTGCCGCCGGGCGTGTTCGATGGCGGGTTCGCCATCCAGGACCAGACGGCCGGCATCTGGGTGCTCCCGCCCGCGGACCCGGTGCGGCTGCGCGTGGGCCAGCGCGTGCGCGTGCAGGGCACGCTGGACGAGCCCAACGGCCAGCTGGCCATCATGCCCGCCGCCATCGGCCCGCTGGGCGACCGCGACGCCCCCGCGCCGCGCGAGGTGCGCACCGGCGCGCTGGGCGAGCAGGACGAAGGCTGGCTGGTGAAGATCCGCGGGCGCGTGGCCGGCGAGGCGGTGAACGACGCGCCGTGGGGGTGGAAGGTGCTGGTGGACGACGGCTCCGGCCCCGTGCTCGTGTTCGTGGACGCGGAGACCAACGTGGACGCGCGCACCCTGCGCCCCGGTGAGACGGTGGAGATCACCGGATTCGCGGGCCAGTACGACGACCACTACGAGGTCGTCCCCCGCGCCCAGATCGACATCCGGGTGGTCCCGCCCGGTTCCGCCCTCTCCCGCAGCAACTGATCGAAGCGCATCACGGAGGACGAAAGAAAGAGGACGCGGCAACGGCATCGAGCCTCCGCGTCCCCTCCCTTTCCTCCATCCGGCTCAGTCGTCTACGCGCCGCGGCTGTCATTTCGAAGGAGGCGCCCGCGCGATCGCTGCCGGTGCAGGGACCTCTGGCGCCGACTGAGAAATCTACTCGCCCGTGCTGGTGACCCGTTTCTGGCTCCGGACTCGCCTGGAGTTTCTTCCCGCTCGCGAGGCGCCGCGCCGAATCGGCTCCGCGCAACACCCTGCGCGCCGACGGAAGCCGGCATGAGCGACGGGCCGGCCCCGTTCCCGGCGGCCGGCCCCCCTGTCAGACGAGAAGGTCCTTCGGTCGCGCCGCAAGCGATTACGTTACTTAGGGTTCCGTGCGGGCGCTCCCTCAGGATGACGTCATTGAGTCGACGTCATCGAGCTTCGGTGTGGGACGTTTGGTGATATCCTCTCATCAGTGCGTTTACGGACGCTCTCCCGTCACCGGCGCTCCACCATGCGCAGGAACTCCTCGCGGGTACGGATGTCGTGGAGGAAGGCGCCGCGCATGGCGCTGGTGACGGTGGTGGAGTTCTGCTTCTCCACGCCGCGCATCATCATGCACAGGTGCGAGGCCTCCATCACCACGCCCACGCCGCGCGGGCGCAGCACCTGCTCCAGCGCCGCCGCGATCTGCTCCGTCAGCCGCTCCTGCACCTGCAGCCGCCGCGCGAACACCTCCACCACGCGCGGCAGCTTGCTCAGCCCCACGATGCGCCCGTCCGGGATGTAGGCCACGTGCACCCGTCCGAAGAACGGGAGCAGGTGGTGCTCGCAGAGCGAATAGACGTCGATGTCGCGCACCACCACCATGTTCTCGTGCGCCTCGTCGAACAGCGCGTCGCCGATCACCTCCTCCGCCGTCATCCCGTAGCCGCGCGTCAGCCACGCCAGGCTGCGCTCCACCCGCTCCGGCGTCCGGAGCAACCCGTCGCGCGCCGGGTCTTCGCCCAGGATCTGGAGCATTTGCCGGACGAGCGGCTGCAGCGCCTCCTCCGCCCCCCGCTCCCTTGCGCCGCGTTCCACTGACAGCGGCGGACGCGGCAGGTCCAGCGGGGGGCGGCGCAGCGCCGCCGCCTCAGCCACGGACCACCTCCGGCGCGGGGACCAGCGCATCCAGCGCGTCCCAGTCGTATCGCTCCAGCGACACTTCGGCGCGCAGGGCGTCGCGGCCGCGGCCCAGCGTGGCGACGGCCAGCGTGCGCTCCGCCCCGTCCGCGCCCGGGGCGCGGAAGGCGAGCGCGCAGTCGCCGTCTTCCAGTGAGCCGTGCAGGTCGATGCGGTCCCAGCGGTCCGCGTGGCCCACGTAGTGGAGCGTGGTGTCGTAGTGCGCCGTCCAGAAGAACGGGACGTCGTGAAAGGGCACGCCGCCGCCCAGCAGGTTGAGCGCGGCCGTCTGCCCCTGCCGCTGCGCGACGACCCAGTGCTCGGAGCGGATGCGCGCGCCCAGGCGCGGGTCCGGCCACGCCACCAGGTCGCCGGCGGCAAAGATCCCCGGAACGCTGGACTGCAGCTGCTCGTCCACCGCCACGGCGCCGCCCTCCAGCGCCAGCCCGGCCCACGAGGCGAGGCCCACGCCCGGCCGTACGCCGATCCCCACGACGACGAGGTCCGCCGGGAGCGTCTTTCCGCTCTTGAGCGTGAGGGCGTCCGGGCCTACCGCGGCGACCGTCTCGCCCGTGTGGAAGGTGACGCCGTGCACCTGGTGCAGCGACTGGATGAAGGCTCCCGCGTCCGGACCCAGCACGTGCTCCAGCGCGTGCTTTCCGTGCGCCACCACCTGCACCTCCATGCCGCGCGCCCGCAGCGCGGCCGCCGTCTCCAGCCCGATGAAGCTGGCGCCCACCACCACCGCACGCCGCGCCCCCTCCGCCGCGGCGATCACGGCGCGGGCGTCGTCGAGCGTGCGCAGGTAGTGGACGTGCCGCAGGCCGTGCGTGGGGATGGGGAGGCGGATGGGGTCCGCGCCGGTGGCCAGCAGCAGACGGTCGTACCGGTACGACGGGCCCCGCAGCGTCTTCACCTCCTTCGTGCCGGGATCGACGGACGTCACCCGGTTCCCCGTCACCAGCTCGATCCCCTGCTCCGTCCAGAACTCCTCGGACCAGAGCGGCATCCACTCCTCCGGCGCGTTGCCGGCCAGGTAGTCCTTGGAGACGTTCGGCCGGTCGTACGGGGGATGCGGATCGGCGCCGATCAGCACCAGCCGCCCCGCGTACCCTTCGCGCCGCAGCCGCTCCGCCGCCGCCGATCCCGCCGCCCCGGCGCCCACGATGACGATGGATTCCGGGTCCCCGCTCCGCCGTGCGCGGGCGGGCGCCGGCGCGGCTTCCTCCGCCTCTCTCCCGCGGGTGACGAAGACGAGGCCGTCGCGCACCTGCACCTCCCAGCACGCGAGCGGACGCAGCGCGGGCGCGCGCACCGCCTGCCCCGTGCGCACGTCGAACGCGGCGTGGTGCGCGGCGCATCGCACCACGCCGCCGGTCAGCAGCCCTTCCGCGAGCGAGACGCCGTAGTGCGTGCACGCCGCGCCCACGGCGAAGAATCCATCCTCCAGCCGCACCAGGAGCACCGCCTCGCCCGCGGCGTGCCCCGGCAGCATCTCGCCCTCGCCGATGTCATCCACCGGAACGCCCGCCTGCAGGTCCGGGCCGGTCAGTTCGCTATCGTGTCCAGCCATCGATCCATCCTCCGGAAGTGCGAAAGCGCGAGAGTGCGAAAGTGGATTCAGCGGACAACCAGGGTACCGCGCATGGTCGGGTGGTACGCGCAGACGTAGGCGTACGTCCCGGCCCGGGGGATGACGACGCGCCCGCTCGCGGACGCGGCGATCCGACCCGTGTCCCACCCGCCGCCGGACGCCGTCGCGGTGTGGGGGACCACGTCGGCGTTGGTCCACACCACCGTGTCCCCCGGCGCCGCGGCGACCGTGTCCGGGACAAAGCGGAAGCCGCGGATCTCCACCGCGTGCGCCGCCGGCCGAGCGCCGCCCCCGCCGCACGCGGCGGCGAAGGCGAGCGCGGCGAGCGCCGCGCGGCTCACTGGGCGCCCAGCGACGTCTGCAGCTGCCGCGCGTGGTCCAGGTGCGCCTGAATGGCCGGCCGCGTCTGCTCCAGCAGTGCCCTGAGCTCGGCGTTCTGCGCGCTGGGGATGAGCGTCTGGTCGATGGCATCCAGCACGGCCTGGTGGTACGCCACCTCGTTGGCGACGTACGCCCGGTCGAACGCGGCGCCGCTCTGCCCCTGCAGCTCCGCCCGCTTCGCCTCGCCGTCCTGCGTCAGCTGCTGGCTGGTGGCGTTCGGCTCCGGCGTCACGCCCAGCCTGGTCACCAGCGCGGTGGCCGCTTCGTTCACGCCCGTGTGGTCCGTCACCATCCGCTCGGCGAACTCCTTCACCCGCGGGTCCGTCGCCCTCTCGCGCGCCAGCTCGCCGGCCTCGATGTCCACCTGGTTGGCGGCGACCACGATGGCCGCGATCTGCGGGTCGGTGACGGCGGGCGAGGGGGAGGTGGATGCGGGCGCGGCGGCGGCGGCGGCATCGGTGGACGGCTGCTCGCTCGCTTCGGAATCTCCGCACGCGGCGGCGAGGGAAAGGGCGGCTGCGACGGCGATGATGCGGTTCATCAGGCTCCTCCGGGTTCAGTGGGTCCTGCGGGTGACCTCACCAAGAGTAGGTGCCTTACACCAATATGTCAAATACTTTATTGTGTAATAGACAAAACTCCGCCACCGCCCTAGATTGCGGCGGACCTCAAACCGGGAGCGCCCATGCAGGCAAGCCAGTGGATCGAGCGGCTGCTGACCAGCACGCGGGGGCAGATCATCGCCCTGCTGCGGCGGTCCAGCGCCACCGTCGGCGACCTTGCGGACGCGCTGGGGCTCACGCAGAACGCCGTGCGCAGCCACCTGGCCGCCATGGAGCGCGACGGGCTGGTGGAGCAGCGGCGCGGCCCGGTGCGTGGCGTGGGCAAGCCCGCGATGGTGTACGCGCTCACCCCCGCGGCCGACACGCTCCTTCCCAAGGCGTACGCCCCGGTGCTGGGGGTGCTGCTGGACACGCTGGGCGAGCGGCTGGGCCCCGACGCGCTGGCGGAGCTGCTGCGCGAGGTGGGGCGGCGCGCGGCGGCCGGGCGCGCCGGGCAGACCGACGACGTGCGGATGCGGATCGAGGCCGCGTACGGCGTGCTGGGCGAGCTGGGCGGCGTGGCGGAGATCGTGGAGGGGGAGGATGCGGTGCACATCCGCGGGTTCAGCTGCCCGCTGGCCGCGCTGGTCCCCGCGCACCCGGAAGTCTGCCAGCTGGCGGAGGCGCTGCTGACGGAGATCGTCGGCGTGCCGGTCACGGAGGAGTGCGACAAGAGCAACCCGCCCCGCTGCCGCTTCCACATCCCCCTGCGCCCGCCCACCTGATCCGGCGCTTTCCCGGATCCCGACTGGTTTTCCTGAGTGAACGGCGCCAAGCGCACCCTGTCGGATGAAAGTCGCCCACGCCGCGGCTGTCATTTCGATGGAGGCGCCCGCGTATTCGCCGCCGGTGCATGAACCCCATGGCGCCGACTGAGAAATCTACTCACCCGTGCTGGAGATTGGTTTCTCGCTCCGGGCTCGCCCGGCGTTCGTTCCCATTCAGGAAGGCGCGGCGCGTAACCCTCCCGTGCGCCAGACTTTGGCGCCGACCGGAGAATCTCGCCGGCATGACCGCGGGGCCAGTTCGCAGCAGCGGCCGTGGGTGGCGACGCCGGACGCGTCGTTGCCGATGCAGCAGGTCTGGTTTGCCCCGGCGCACGGCTGGCCGCCGCAGGCGGGGACGCACCGGCCCTGCTGGCAG